>DATMUN010000195.1:0-8457 GCA_035563895.1 Occallatibacter sp.
AGGGGGGTACCCTCCCCTTTTCTATTTTTGTGAGTGAACCCTTATCGCGATTCAAGTATGCGCGCAGAGGGGCAAATTCCCTGCAAGCTGCGCGCAGAAATTTCGTGAATGGTCTAGACGACCCGTGCAAGGCAGACGGCGAACCAGCGGCGCGTGTCGGTCCACGTGTGCGTGGGGGTGAAGCCGGCGTCGGAGAGTAGTGCTTCGGCCTGGCCGGGACGGTACTTGTAGCTGTTCTCAGTGTGCATGCGCTCGCCCGCGGCGAACTCGACGGTAAGGTCGAGGGCCGGGAGATTGACCGTCTGCGCGCGCAGGCTCTCAAGGTGCATCTCGATGCGCGAGGCAGCCACATTCCACACGGCGCGGTGCGCGAAGGCCTCGGGCACGAAGTCCGCGCCGAGATCGCGATTGAGGCGCGCCAGGATATTGCGGTTGAAGGCGGCGGTCACCTGATCGGCATCGTCGTAGGCAGCGAGCAGCGTGGCCTCGTCCTTGACGAGATCGACGCCGAGCAGGAGGCTGTCGCCGGGGACGAGAGCCGCTCGCACGGTCTGGAGGAGCTGGAACGCATCGCCGGGATCGAAGTTGCCGATGCTGGAGCCGATGTAGAGCACGAGGCGGCGCTCGAAAGCGGGCGTGGGGTCGAGCACGAGGGCGGCGGTGTAGTCCTCCACACGCGGAGCGACGGTGACGCCGGGCATCTCGGCGGCGAGGCGGTCGCGGGCAGCGTCGAGCGCGGCGGGGGACACATCGATGGGTTCGTAGACTACTCCGGGTTGCAACCGTGCGACGGCTGCAAGCAGCGTGCGGGTCTTGTCGGCAGAGCCTGCGCCGAGCTCCGTGACGCGGAGGCGGAGGCCTCCGGCTGCGGCGCGGACGATTTCGTCAGCGTGTGCCTCGAAGATGCTGCGCTCGGTGCGCGTGAGGTAGTACTCGGGCAGCTCGGTGATGCGATCAAAGAGCGCGGATCCCTGCTCGTCATAGAAGAGCCACGGTGGCAGGGATTTTGGTTCGGCGGTGAGGCCGCAGCGCACGGCGCTGGCAACAGGCGCGAGGATGAGGGCTGCGGCAGAACAACCGGGCGAGGACATGCGCTTTGTTCGATGCGAGGAAGATGAACGCGGTTACGAATTACTTGGCGAGCCGGATGCCGGAGAACTGCCAACGGGTCTGCGGGGCGAAGAAGTTGCGGTAACTGGAGCGGATGTGCGCCTGCGGGGTGACGCAGGAGCCTCCGCGCAGAACCATCAGTCCGCTCATGAACTTGCCGTTGTACTCGCCGAGCGAGCCGGGCAGCGGCTTGAAGCCGGGATAGCCGAGATAGGCGCTGGCCGTCCACTCCCAACAATCCCCCCACACCTGCAGTGGGTACTGGTTTTGGTCGAGCGCATGGGCTGGAGTAGGTGCAAGCTCCTCGGAGTCGAGCAGGTTGCCCTCGATGGGGGTCTGGGGTGCGGCAGCCTCCCACTCAAACTCGGTGGGGAGGCGGTGACCGGCCCAGCGGGCGTAGGCGTCGGCTTCGTAGTAGCTGACCTGGCTGACAGGCGCGGCGGCTACCTGCTCCAGCGGCAGCGCGCCGCGCAAGGTAAAGACCGACCACGAGTTGCCCTCGAGCGTCCAGTAGAGCGGGGCCTGCCAGCCCTCGCTCTGGACCGCGGCCCAGCCGTCGGAGAGCCAGAGATCGGCACGCTGGTAGCCGCCGTCGGCGATGAAGGCTGCGTATTCGCCGCAGGTGACGAGGCGCGAGGCCAGCGCGTATGGCTCCAGCCAGACGCGATGGCGGGGCAGCTCGTTGTCATAGGCGAAGCCCGCGCCGGTGTGACCGACCTGGTGCAGCCCTCCCTGATACGGAAGAAAAGTAAGAGGTTGCAGCGGCTTGGCTGCAGGGGCTGGCGTGGGGCTGGACAACTGGTACGGGAGCCGTAGCGGATTGGTGAAGAACGCGTTCAGGATGTCGGTAAGGAGCAGCTCCTGGTGCTGTTCTTCGTGGTTGACACCGAGTTCGATGCGGGCGATGACCTCGGGCGAAGGGTCTGCGTCTAACAGGCGCTCGATGGAGGCGTCCACATGAGCGCGGTAGGCGAGAATCTGCTCCAGCCCGGGACGCGAGAACGAGGCACGCAGGCGCTTCTCCGGGAACGCCGCGAAGCTCTGGTAGTAGCTGTTAAAGAGCCAGTGGAAATCGGCGTGGAAGGGCCGATAGCCGGGCTCGAAGTCGCGCAGGATGAACGAGTCAAAGAACCATGCCGTGTGCGCCAGGTGCCACTTTGCCGGCGAGGCCTCGGGCGAGGACTGCACCATCATATCCTCTGGCGTGAGCGGCGCAACCAGATCGAGCGTTCGCTTGCGGACAGTACGAAACCGGGCGGCAAGATCGAGCACGGATGCAGATGGCGTGACGAATTTCACTGTGCTCACTCCTGTTCTGGGATGAGTGTAGAGCATTGCCGCGGTACCGAGAGGATGACCGGGGAATGAAAACTTTTGCGCGAGCCGTAGCGCATTGCGTGTGAAAGTGGTGTAATTCCCAGCGAACGAAATTGGACCGTTCACCGATCGCGACTCCTGCTTGAAGGAGGGAACCATGTGCAGACTCCAATCTGTTTTCAAGCTCTCGGCCGTCGTCACCATCCTTCTGGCTGCTGCTGCGTGGACGCAGCCTCCTACGGAGTCTCCGGCTACCGTCCCCACTGTGCCCACGGCGACAACTGCTCCCCAGGTCTCAACCGATCCTGAGACGGTGGGCGACGTGATGCTTGCGCGCCGCCGCTACCAGGCCGCCATCGAAGCCTACAAAAAGGTCCCGCAGCCGACAGCGTCGATCTGGAACAAGATGGGCATCTCGTACCAGATGATGTTTGACCTGGAAGACGCGATGCGTTGCTACCAGGCCTCGCTCAAACTGGACCCGAAAAATGTGAGCGTGCTGAACAACCTGGGAACGGTCTACGACTCGCAGAAGGACTACGGCAAGGCTGTGAAGATGTATCGCAAGGCGCTGAAGATCCAGCCGAAGTCGGCGCTGATCCTGAAGAACCTTGGCACCGATCTGCTGGCGCAACACAAGTACGAGAAAGGCTGGGAGGTCTACAAGTCAGCGCTGGATGCGGACCCGCAGATCTTCGACCGGCAGAACGGTCCTCGCGTGGAGAACCCGGCATCCGTGCAGGATCGCGGCGCGATGAACTACTACATGGCCAAGGGCTGCGTGCGCGCGGGGAGGAATGAGCAAGCGATTGAGTACCTGCGCTCGGCGCTGAGCGAGGGCTTTACGAGCCCGCAAAAAGTGGCGCTGGACCGCGAGTTTGCCGTGCTGCACGGGCTGCCTGCCTTTGACCGGCTGATTGAGCCGCCGAAGCAGCAGTAGGATTGAGTCGTCGTCCTGGCAGCGCCCTGGCGCGTCTATGCAAGTAGGCTGAACTCAGCCTGCCGGAGCTTGACCATGCGACCGCGTTTCCTGACCGCGCTTTTCTTTGCCCTCATTCCCTGCCTGATCTCTGCACAGGATGCCCCTGCGGGCGGCGGCGGTATGCGGGGCCGCGGGTCTGCCATCTGGGGCGAAGGCCACGGCACGGTGGGCACGGTGACGGCTGTTACGTCGGACCACTTCGCGCTGAAGACGGAGCTCGGCGAGACCTACACCATCTTCTACAGTGTGAACACGCGCTTTATGAAGCAGCCGGCCGGGCCGCGGCGCCAGCCCGGGCAGGGCCGCGGTGGCGACCAGGGCGACAACGCGCAACGCACGCCTCCGGAGACGATCAAGGCTGCGGATATTCACGTGGGCGACGCCATCATGGCCGGCGGCGAGGTGGATACGAATGCGCACACCGTAGGCGCAGTGATGGTGATGCTCATCGACCCGGAGCGCGCCAAAGAGATGCGCGCCATGGAAGCCAACTACGGCAAGACGTGGCTGATGGGCCGCGTGATCTCAGTGGACCTGGACAATGCGCGCGTGACGATCGAGGGCGGACCCGACAAGGCACAGCACGTCTTCGCGGCGGACGAGAACACGACCTTCCGCAAGCGGCGCGACCCCATCACGCTGGGCGACATCAAGGCGGGCGACATGGTGCGCGTGGAGGGCGCTGTGAAGGACGGGGTCTTCGTCGCCACGGCGGTCTCTGCCATGGGCCAGCTGCCGAACGGCGGACGAGGCGCGGGCAGCGGCGCCAATAGTGGGGCTGGCCCGGCGGGTGGTCCGCCGCAGTAGCCTGAAACCGCCCTTCGGTTCGTCGCCGATTTTCTGCCCTTCGTCGGATACTTCGGCCTCTCGTCGGTTCCGCCGCGCGCGGCTTCCCTGCCCCTGGCTACCTTCCAGTTGAGCAATTCCACTGGAAGGAGCCGTCCTCATGACATCCCCTCAAGTGCTGCACGCCGCGCTGGTCGAGGTTGACGCGGTCACGCGCACGTTTCCGCTGGACCACAGCCACGTGACCGCGCTGGACCACACTGCGCTGCGCGTGGAGCGCGGTGAGTTTCTGGCTATCGCGGGCCCCAGCGGTAGCGGCAAGTCGACGCTGCTGAACCTGATTGGCTGCATCGACAAACCCACCTCGGGCCGCATCCTGATCGACGGCACAGATACCGGCACGCTGACGGCCACACAGCTGACCGATCTGCGGCGACGCAAGATTGGCTTCGTCTTTCAAACCTTCAACCTGATTCCCGTCTTTACTGCGGCTGAGAACGTCGAGTTCCCGCTGCTCATCCAGGGCATTGCCCCGGCAGAGCGGAAGGCTCGCGTGCAGGAGGCGCTCGAAGGCGTGGGGCTTGCGGCGCGCGCGCATCATCGGCCTGATCTGATGTCCGGTGGAGAGCGGCAGCGCGTGGCCGTGGCCCGCGCCATTGTGCACAAGCCGGAGCTGGTGCTGGCCGACGAGCCCACCGCCAACCTGGACACGCGCAATGCCACGCAGCTGATCGACCTGATGCGCGGGCTCAACGAACGGCTTGGACTGACCTTCATCTTTTCTACGCACGACCAGCGCCTGCTGGAGCACACGCCGCGCATCGTGCGCCTCACCGACGGACAGATTGTTTCCGACAGCCACGCCAAAGGAGTAAGCGATGTTCAAGTTTCTGTTGCTAGCCTTTCGTAATGTCTTTCGCAATAGGCGGCGCACGGTGATGACGCTGCTGATGGTGGGCGGCGGCGTGGCCGGACTGCTGCTGGTCGGCGGGTTCTTCGCCTTCATGTTCCGTGGACTGCGCGAGAGCACGATTCGCAACGGTCTCGGCCACATTCAGATCTTCACGGCCGAGCACTTCAAGCGCGATGAGGTTCACGTGCTCGACACGGGTATCCGCGACTGGCAGAAGGTGGCGCAGGGTGTACGTGCGGGCAAGCATGTGCGCGGCGTCGCTCCGCGCATTGAGTTCTACGGCATGTTGTCGAACGGAGTGAAGTCCTCGGTGTTTATGGGCAGCGCTGTGCAGCCAGACATGGAGCAGGCCATGGGCTTCAGCCCTCGCGTGACGTCGGGCCGCGATCTTACGGCAAATGCGAACGGAGAGGTGGAAGCGCTGGTGGGGCTGGGTGTGGCGCGCTCGATGAACGTGAAGGTCGGCGACGGGCTGACGATTCTCGCGGTGACAGCCGACGGCGCTCTGAACGGACTCGACGTGCAGGTTGTCGGCATTGTGAACACAGGCTTCAAGGATCTGGACGATCGCTACCTGCGCATCACACTGCCGTCGGCGCAGCGTCTGCTCTCAAGCGACCGCGTGACGAATCTGGTTGTCGGCCTGGACAACACGGACAGCACCGATGCTGTGGCTGCTGAGCTTGCGCCGCAACTGAATACGCCGGGACAGCCGCTGGTGGAGAAGAAGTGGATCGAGCTCGCGGCTTACTACAAGCAGGTGCGCACACTGTTCAGCGGCATCTTCCTCTTCCTTGGCGTGATCGTCTTCTTCATGGTGCTGATGGCGAGCGTGAATACGCTGCTGATGGCGATGTTTGAGCGCACGCGCGAGATTGGCACAATGCTGGCGATGGGCACTCCGCGGCGATGGATCGTGGCGCTCTTCATGGCCGAGGCTACGCTGTTGGGCGTGTTTGGCGCGGCAGCGGGCGTGATTGGCGGCAATGCAATCGGACTGCTGCTGAATGCGTCGGGGCTGCATCTGCCACCGCCTCCGGGGACGGACGTGCCGATGGCTTTCAAGGTGATCATAGGCCCTGCGCTGGGCACAGGCGCATCGCTGATGGTGATGATCTCGCTGACACTCGCGTCCATTCTTCCCGCCATTCGCGCATCACGGTTACAGATTACGGAGGCTCTGTCCCATGTCTAACGTGAACACGATTCTTCGTTCGTTTCTGCTGCTGTTTGTGTTGGCGTTTGTCGTGGCGTGCGCTGTGGTTTGCCACGCCGCACCGCCGGACGCCGAAGCACTGCTGCAGCGCTCGGACACCTATCGCAACGGATGGTCCGCGTTCACGGTCAACGTGAAGATCACCAATTACGAAGCAGGTAAGTCCGACGAGGAACATATCTACCTGGTTTCGCAAAAGGGCACGGACCGCACCTACGTGGAGTTCATGAGTCCGCGCGAAAAAGGCCGCCACCTGCTGATGCTCATCGACGACATGTGGATATTTCTGCCGGACACGAGCCGGCCGGTGCGCATCACGCCGCTGGAGCGCTTGAGCGGCGACGCCTCAAACGGCGACGTAGCACGCACCAACTACGCGGTGGACTACCAGCCGGTGTTCGTACGCACAGAGAAATTGGGAACGACGGAGTGCCATGTGCTGGAGCTGACTGCGAAGCGCAAGGGCGCAACGTATCAGCGTATTCTCTACTGGCTGCGCACGGACGATGCGCGGCCGGTGCGCGCGGAGTTTTACCTGACCTCGGGCAAGCACATCAAGTCGGCAACGTTCGATGAGTACGCGGCGTCGAACGGCCGAATGCAGCTGCGCAAGCTCACGCTCTACGACGAGATTCGCCACAACTCGCGCAGCGTGCTCGAGTACTCCGGCGCAGCGCCGCGTACGCTGCCTGACAAGCTCTTCTACCAGGGAAGCTCTGACAGGTTTTGATCATGCGGCGATTGCTCTCCATCTCATTGCTCGCTGTTTCGACTTCCGTAGCCACAGCGCAGGACGCGCCTGCACCTGAAGAAGATGCAGTGAAGACGCGGTTTTCTGTGGCTGCGATCGACGATGCGACTTTTTACGGTGGACTGCGCGCGCCGCTGCCGACAGTGCTGAATCGCGTGCTCGTCGAGCCGTCGTTCAGCCTGCGCTACAAGGACCGCGTGAAGTTCTCCACGAGCCTTGTGGGTGAGACGCAGACCTACAGCGACACGGCAACGCAGGTGCATGTGAAGGAGCTGTACACAGGACTCTCGGCTGGCGACTTTGATCTGACCGCGGGCCGCAAGATGCTGCGCTGGGGGACGGGCTACGCCTTTACGGCAGCGGGCGTGCTAGACCCGCCGCGTCATCCGGACGATCCCGGCGACCGGCTGAGCGTAAACGAAGGACGCGACATGGTGAAGCTGGACTGGGTACGCGGACAGCACGCGTTGACCGCTGCGTGGTCCACCGCTGCGATGGCTACGACAGGCACGAACCTGCATGACACCACGGCCATCCGGTATAACGTTCTCGTGCACGGTTTCGACACTTCACTCATCGCCGGCGACGATCGTGGCGGCGACGCCTTCGGCGGCGTCACGTTTACGCGCGTGCTTGGGCAGGCGTGGGAACTGCACGGCGAAGGCATCTGGCGCGAACAGGCTGCGGCGCTTATCGGCGCGAAGTGCACGCTGCGCTCGGGCGTCACGTTCGTCGGCGAGTTCTACACTCCGCCCAACACGACGTACTTCCGAGACAGCACCGTCTCGCCGCTTGCAGGCAGGCAGCACTACGCCTACGGCAGCGTGAGCAAGACGCGGCTGCGTGAGCTGCCGGGCTGGAAGGAGTGGGATGTCTCGGCAGCGATGGTGAGCAATCTCGATGATCAGAGCTTTACCGGCATCGTTGACGTGAGCCGCTGGTTCGGCAATCACGTTTCGTCGTATGTGCACATGGAGTTTCCGCACGGCGGCGCGATTTCGGATTACGGCGCGGCTCCGTACACGACCGCGGCGTCAGTGGGGGTACGGTTTCAGCTATGACATGGTTGCGTGACAGTGTGGAATGCCGCGATGAGCGCGGGGAGATGAGCGGGCGACGCTGGCTGCTGCGCATGCTCTGGTTTGCGCCTGCGATTGCGCTGCTGGTGGCGGTGCTGTTTCTGGTCTTCGGGCACCAGGAGATCTCCGCGTTCGGGCAGCACCTGTTCTCGGCTTTGATTTACGCAACGCTGATTGGCACTCCGTCGTCGTATCTACTGAACTGGGCTGGCTTTCACTGGTCTGAGCGATGGCCGCGCGCCGTGATACTGATTTACGCTGCGGTTCTGGCGGTGACTTCGACGCTGGGCACTGCGGCGGGGG
>DATMUN010000196.1:0-2500 GCA_035563895.1 Occallatibacter sp.
TCCGCTGCCGGACTTTGAGCCGGTGTGGTGTGTGGTGGCGGTGCCGGAGGTGGGGGTGTCGACGCCGCAGGCGTTTCGAGACTGGGACGCGGTATGTGCGCAGCAGGGTTTGACCGCCGAGGCGAGTCCCAGTAGACTAAATGAGTTGAGCCGTGCCTATGCCAGCGCCTTTGCGGGAGCGATCTCGGGGGGAGGGGCGGAGGCGGGCTCCTCCGGTGTCCTTTCCGTGGGAGAGGACCTGGCCGGACGCCAAGAGTCCGAGCTTGTCCGCACCGGGATCCTTAGCTGGATAGCGAACGACTTTGAACGTGTCGTTTTTCCCCAGCATCCCTTCCTGAGCGAGATCAAGCGACTTCTTGCGGCTTCGGACACACCGGAGGCAGCCCTCCATGCTTCGCTGTCAGGGTCCGGTTCGGCGCTTTTCGGGTTGTACGCAACCCGGGGGGCGGCGGAAGCGGCGGTTTCCCGTTTGCAAAAGCCAGTGGGTGGAGTTGAAGTGCGTTGCACGCTGACGCGCACTCTGCCGCGGCGAGCGTACTGGGAACAGATGCTTTCGTAGCGAGATCAGTAGAGAAGTTGACAGGCGCGCCGTGGTCGAGTGAGACTCCGGAACGGCTGTCCGGTCGCTGGGCGATCGTCTAATGGTAGGACAGTGCCCTTTGGAGGCATCAGTCTAGGTTCGAGTCCTAGTCGCCCAGCCAGAAGTTTGCGGGAAGTTGCGGGACCAGTGGAACAGCCAAAGCCAACCAGCTTGGGGGTTCAGGGAGACATGGAAGTGGGTACGGAGATCGTGACGGCGGAAGAGAAGCAGGGCAATCCGGAGCAGCCGAAGGATGGTGCGAAGAATATGGCGCCGGACACTACGCCGAAGGCAAAGGACGCCAAGCCCGCTGTCGAGCGCAAGCGCACACGGAATCTGAGCGAGGACAAGCGGTTCAAGCTGTTTTCGGGTTCGGCGAACCGGCCGCTGGCCGAGGAGATTGCCGCACACATCGGCGTGAAGCTGGGCGAGGTGAAGCTGCAGCGGTTTGCCGATGGCGAGGTGTACTTCCAGCTGCTGGAAAACGTGCGCGGCGTGGATGTGTTTGTGGTGCAGCCGACCTGCTACCCGGTGGACTCGAATCTGGTGGAGCTGTTCATCATGATCGACGCACTGAAGAGGGCGTCGGCGGCGCGCATCACGGTGGTGGTTCCGTACTACGGCTATGCACGGCAGGACCGCAAGGACCGTCCGCGTGTGGCGATCAGCTCGAAGCTGGTGGCCGACCTGGTGACGAAGGCGGGCGCGAACCGCGCGCTGTTTGTCGACCTGCACGCGGCACAGATTCAAGGGTTCTTTGACATTCCGGTGGATCACCTGTTCGCTAGCCCGGTGCTGGTGAGCTACTTCCGCGAGCAGAATCTGCCGAATTTGATTGTGGTTTCTCCGGACGCGGGCGGTGTGGAGCGTGCGCGGTTCTTCGCGCAGAAGATGGGCGCTCCGCTGGCGATTGTGGACAAGCGGCGTACGGACATGAACGTGGCGGAAGTGATGCACGTGATCGGCGATGTGAAGGAGAAGACCTGCCTGATCATCGATGACATTATCGACACGGCCGGCACGCTGGTGAAGACGGTGGACGCGCTGTATGCGAATGGGGCGTCGCGGGTGATGGCCTGCGCGAGCCACGCGGTGCTGTCGGGACCGGCAATTGAGCGGATTGCAGCTTCGCGGCTGGAGCGGTTGGTGGTGACGAACACGATTCCGCTGCGCGAAGCGGCGCAGAAGCTGGACAAGATCAAGGTGCTGTCGATTGCGGGCCTGCTGGGCGCGGCGATTGAGAGCATTCACATGGAGACGAGCGTTAGCACGCTGTTCTCCTGAAGGCAGCTTTCAGCTACTAGCTTGGTAGCGGCGCAATAAGTCTCCACGGAAGCGTGGAGGGAAGGCATGGCAGGGCTCAGGTGAGCTGGGCTGTGCGAAACAGGAAGTCGAAGCTAGCGGCTAGCAGCTAGAGGCTAGAAGCTGTTTCCCAAGCAAAGGGAGTGGACCTGCAGGGTCTGTGCCCGAGAGAAACGAGAGATTGGAATGCCTGAAGTTGTGATTGCGAAGCCCCGTGAGGGCAAGTTCAACAAGAACGCGGCGCGCCGGGTGCGTGTTGCGGGCAAGATTCCCGCTGTTCTGTATGGCGGCGGTCAGGAAGCAGTGGCGATCGAGCTGGATCCGAAGCAGGTTGCGCGGATTCTGTACTCGGAGTCGGGCCACAACACGATTTTCGACGTTGAGGTTACAGGCCAGCCGCTGGCGAAGGCCATGATCGTGGACTGGCAGCAGGAGCCGATCAAGGACCAGATCATCCACGCGGACCTGAAGCGGATTGCGCTGGACAAGCTGCTGACGGTGAGCGTGCGCGTGAAGCTGATCGGCGTGCCGGTGGGCGTGAAGAGCGAAGGCGGCGTGCTGGATCAGGTGTTGCGCGAAGTGGAAGTGGAGTGCCTGCCTGCGGATATTCCGAGCCAC
>DATMUN010000197.1:0-3402 GCA_035563895.1 Occallatibacter sp.
ATGAGTTTTAGAGATCTCTGGATGTTTGCGACTACGCTATCCCATTGCTGTTTTTCCGATTCGGGGTAGCGAATCAGGAGTGTTATTCCGCCGTCAGCTCCAAGCAGTCTATAGCGATAGATTACGTCTCCATTCCCCGAATTCTGAAGACATGAAATGATAATCCGCCCCGCTTTCAACAGGTGATAAGGCGGCGGTGATTTGGCGCACGAAGCTATCCAGGCGTCGTAAAGACTTTGTGCAGGCTCGCCAGTCGTTGAATCGCTCTTCATTATCTGTATAAACGCATTGCCGTGAACAGAGCGTGCCTCGATTCCATCGTGCCCACTATGATCGGAGATTTTCTTAAATGTGAATTCATTAGCTGGATAGGAGAAACTGTATTTTGGGTCAGAGAAGGTCTGATAGCCGGCCTGCTGCGCGCTCGGCTCGCCGGCATCGGCAGCCGATAAATTGCTCCCCGCTTGCGGCGGGTCAGTGCGCCGCAGCACCCAGTTAGTGGGTGTGTCTTCGATCTGCGTGCTCTTGCGCAGGCCCGTCATGAAGCGGCCATCGACCGAGAGTTCCATGTCGGCACGCTCCTGCTGGCTTCCAGAGGGCAGCACGCCGATTGATATTTCCACGTCACGTCCGTGAAGGTCGATCTTGCGGTAAGTGGGATCCTTCTCCGGCGGCTCGATGCGCGCCATGTCGTAGCCGCCGCTCGAGTCCGACACCATCTTGTAGAGCGCGCCCTCGTCGTCGCGCCAGAAGCCGCTCAGGTCGGCCGGAACCTTCGGATCCCCCGGACGCGAGGCAACGAGCGGCGGAACGGGGGCAGCGCTCGTCGATACAGCCAGAGTCGGTGCCGCCGATGCAGCGATGGCCGATGCGGTGCTGGCCGGGTCGCTGATTGCCGGTGTGGACAGCGGACGCCCGCGCAAGAAACCGATACCTGCGGCGACGACCAGCACGGCCAGTCCTACGCCCACGAAGCGTCCCGGCATTCGGCGCCAAAGCGGGCGACGCAGCTTGCGCCCGAGGATCGCGACGATCTGCGATACGTCGTAGCCCCAGCGGGTGTCGCTGATCTCACTCGCCTGACGCCGCGCGAGCGCGCAGATGTCCTCGGGCAGATCCGCCTCGTCCGGCATGTTCGCACCGTCGACCAGCACGGGCAGAACCAGAATGCCGCGCCGCAGCGCGATGGCCGTTTCCTGGCGTACCCAGTCGTCGGGATGGTCAAGCCGGCGCCGACCGTCGTGGCCTGTGCAGGTCAGCCACTGGCGGCCGATGAGGATGATCATCGCGTCGACCGACCCCACAGCGTGCTGCAACGCGTTCGCGAAGTCCTCTCCGCGCTGAATGCCACCTTCGATGTCCATAAACACGCGGTCGGCGCCGAAGTGCTGACTCAGGCGATCGAAGAGCCGCCCAGCATAGGCCTTACTGTCGATGCGCCGGTAGCTGATGAAGATCGCGGCCACGTCGGCTCCTCGTTAGCTCTCTCGTGCGTCGCTGGGGTCTTGGCGCTTTGGCGACTGCCCCCGCACGATCGGGGCGGCGGATGCAGCGCGCCCACTCAGCGAGCACACCGCGCCTATGAGCAGCAGCGCGCTCGCGACACCCGGTGTCAAATTGCGCAAATCACCAATCTCCTTTTGAACCCAGAGCCCTGTAGCGCATGACTCTCGCATGAAGGATAGGAACCCAAACGCCACTTCCGCAAGTGTGCCGTGCCCTGAAGTGCCTTTACAGCATTGGCGGTTCTGGAATTGCGTGCCGACAGACTCTAGCGACCTGTCGAAGTACCGCACTGGAATTGAAGCGATGTGCGCAGCGGACGGCTATCCCGAGTCGGTGTTCACCATATTCCGGCTGGATGGCCTTGTTCAGCCAGCCACCGGCTGCGACCGCTCAGTCTTGGTTGCGTGACGCGCCCGGTCGCATGGATAAGGTCTTTTCTCGCATGTACGAGAGCAACGCCAGGTCGCCTGAGTAATGCGCCAGAGAAATCGATGCGGACACTGCTGCTGCAGCCGCTCTATTCAATTCACGGCAAAGGCATGCTGATGGCCACCTGCCATACACGGCTCTAATGTGAACTTCTCGCCCAAAGTGCGCGACGATTCACGCACGCTCATCAACCCAGTGATGAAGGCGATGATGCGCATCACGTCGTCACTCATCGGAGGGTGCCGGGAAGTTGACGGACGCAGGCTCCATTCTTGCCAGAAGTGCGTGGTTGCAAGCAACTCAACCAAGACGTTTAATTGAGACACAGTTGCTAAACATGAACGTATGTAACCCATTGCTGCATTTACGTCAACTGCGAGACGTGAATGGGGAATCCCATAAACAGTCGATGTTCCCGCCGATTTAAATTAGCGTCTTTAGCGCTTACTATCTGCGATAGTGACATAGAACTATCGATTTTTTGTTTTAGATGACGAATTCATTATGGTTGTTTTATTGCCAGATCTTTTCAAAATAGAGAATCGTTTACTCGTCTTGCAGGTAAGCATCTTCGGATTCCGACTCTTTATTTGACCGTCCGATGGCGCGATTCTCGAACTCGGAACGTGTTTCCGTTTCCAACTTAACCCTCAGTCCCTGAGTGGAAGGAGATCGATATGACACGGCGAACGGAACTACAGACCAAGGTCGTCAACGCAAGTATTTCCAATAAGGCAATTGATTTCGCAGTACCTTGCGAGTCCATCGTAAGCCAGGCCAGGTCAACCAGGTTCTCAACACGCGCGGTTGCCCTCGGGTTGGTTATCGTCGGCCTTGTGGGGCAACTTTTTATTGCCAAGGATTCCGCGGGCCAGGAACATTACTATCGAATTCAGTTACAGCACGGGGGCCAATATTTAGATGCTAACCACTGTAGCCCCGAGATCGGCCTCAATCCCGGATCGGATTGGGAGGATGGTGCATGTCAACTGTGGCGGTTTGTTCCGGCCGGCGATGGATGGTTCCGCATTCAGTTGAAGCATGGTGGACAGTATCTGGATGCGGACCACTGCGGGACACGAATCTCTTTAAATCCTGGCTCGGATTGGGAGAACGGTGCGTGTCAACTTTGGCGATTGATCCCGGCTGGAGGCGAATGGCGTCGTCTTCAATTGAAACATGGTGGACAATACTTGGATGCCGATCACTGTGGCCCGCGGATTTCTCTAAACCCTGGCTCCACTTGGGAGAACGGTGCATGTGAACTATGGCGCTTGGTCCGCGCAGATTCTTTAGTACCGAACCAGCGTCCAGCACCGCCTCCACCACGGCCTCGGGTAAGGCCTCCAGCACCGTCTCCAGAGGGAGTACCAATTGATTGATCGACCCGTACATGATTAGGAAAGGTTTATTCATCAGACGAGGCAATCCGCTATGCGTGTTGGCTGGCGAATCGCGTAACGATCG
>DATMUN010000198.1:0-4416 GCA_035563895.1 Occallatibacter sp.
GAGGCATGCGCCGAAGCCGCGGCTGAGACCGGGCTGCCGGTAGCGCCTGCGAATATCAATTCGCCCACGCAGATCGTGATCTCCGGCGCCCTGGCGGCGGTTGAAAAGGCTGCCGCAATCGCCAAGGCCAAAGGCGCACGCCGCGCGGTGATGCTCCCGGTTAGCGCTCCGTTCCACTGCGCGCTGATGCAGCCGGCGCAGGAGGAAGTGGCACGCGTGCTGGGTGCGCTGACGCTGGGTGAACCCGCGGTTCCCGTTGCCGCAAACGTGACCGGCAAGCTGGTTTCCTCAGCAGCGGACGCGCAGGATGCGCTGATTCGTCAGGTGACCGGGGCGGTACGCTGGGTTGAGTGTGTACAGACGCTGGTTGCCGCGGGAGCGACGACGTTTATCGAGGTGGGACCGGGGAAGGTGCTAGGCGGCCTTCTGCACCAGATTGACCATGCGCAGAAGGCTCTGCATGTGGCGGACGCGGCGAGCCTGGAGAAGACGCTCGCCGAGTTGCACCCCGCCTGAGTTCGGCTACGGGCCGAGGTAAAGCTCAACTGGCGAGAACCCCAGCTGGTGCGTCTTCGGCTCGTAGTTCAGGAACAAGGCGTTGCTCTTGAGCCCGTTGATGCGGATGCCCATGAGCAGCACGTTGCCTGACAGCCGGGCGGCGACGATCTTGTGACTCTTGATGGGCCCGAATTCATTCGCGCCGCTGGTGGCGCTCCAGTCCTGCTCAAAGCGGTCGAACGGATAGGCCGTATGCGCCTGCGCGTGGCTCTTCCAATCCGGGTCGTGCATCCAGACGCCGTAAGCCTTCTCAAGATCATTCTTCTCGACAGCATCCAGAAATGCGTTGGCTGTAAGCCGCGCCCGGAAGTGGGTGTACCAGTGCCACGGCCAGTCGACCGGCAGGCCTGAGCCCACCCAGCCGCCGACCAGCGCGACCAGGAACAGCGCCACCGCACTGTAGAGGATGGTGGAGTTGCGGCGAGCGCGAGCCGCATCGTACTTCGGAGCATCCAGCAGAGTCATCGCTTCTATTCCTTAGTTGTAAGCATACGGCAGGACTCCGCCGCCTATACCGGTTCCAGAATAGCTGTATCCCGAAGACGATGAGCCCAAGTGGCATTTTCCTTAAGAAAATGCCACCCTGCACGATACCGGCAAGGGCATGGGAATTCTGGAACCGGTCTTCTGGATTAGACACCGGCGGGCGGCGGCAGGTTCCAAGCCCTGTTACTGCTCCATGCGGCTGTAGGCGTTGCGTGTGCGGTCCTGGTTCCGCTCAATCGCCAGCTCGATGAGGCGCGTGATCAGGTCACGGTAGCTGATGCCGGTGGCCTCCCAGAGCTTGGGGTACATGCTGATCTGGGTGAAGCCGGGCAGGGTGTTGACTTCGTTCAGGTAGATGCGGCGCTTGCCGTCGGGCTCCATCAGGAAGTCCACGCGGGCGAGCCCGGCAAGATCGCAGGCACGGAAGGCCTCGACGGCCATGGCGCGGATCTGCTTCTCCTCAGCGCGCGTGATGTTTGCGGGGATGACCGGCACCGAGCCCTCGGAGAGGTACTTGGCCTCGTAGTCGTAGAACTCCTTGCTGGGGATGATCTCGCCGACGACGCTGGCCTGCGGATCGTCGTTGCCGAGCACGGCTACCTCAAACTCGCGGGCACGGCCTTTTTTGCCGCCCACGCCCTGCTCGATGAGCAGTTTGCGATCGTATTGCGCGGCAAGGGCAAGGGCGGGCTGAAGCTCCTTGCGGTCATGGACTTTGCTGATGCCAACCGACGAACCGGCGTTGGCGGGCTTCACAAACACGGGGTATCGCAGCTTCTTCTCGATCAGTGTGGTCACCTTGCGCGGCGACTTCTCCCATTCGGAACGCAGTACCGTCAGATGCTTCACGATGGGGAGTTTCGCCTGCGCGAACAGGCGCTTCATCACGTCTTTGTCCATGCCTGCGGAAGAGCCGAGCACACCGGAACCGACGTAAGCGATGCCTGCCAGTTCAAACAAGCCCTGGATGGTTCCGTCCTCACCGAACGTGCCGTGCAGGACGGGCAGAACTACGTCGAGACCGGTCTGGCCGGAAAAGCCCTGCTTGGCGACCACAACCTTTGTGGGCTCAGGCGAGATGATCGCCGACGCCGCGGGTGCCGGTTCCTCGCCTGCGGCACGCAGCTTGTGCTGGAGCACGGCGTCTCCCTGCTCCAGCAGCAGGCTGGAGTCGCCAGCGCCGAGCCAGCGGCCTTCCTTGGTGATGCCGATGGGCACCACATCAAATTTGCGGCGATCGATCGCCTTCATGATGGAAGCGGCCGATAGCAGCGACACCTCATGCTCGCTGCTCCGTCCGCCGAACAGAATGCCTACGCGCAACTTCTTAGCCATAGTTCTATTTCACCACCGCACGCCGGGTTGGCGCTCGTTTTGGTGTGGACAACGCTATTTACCACCGATAGGCTGATCGCACTCAGACTGCGATCAGGGAGGCTTGCATGGCTCATCCGGTGGTGCACTTCGAAATCGGCTGCAAGGATAAGACGGCGACAGGCGCGTTTTACGCCAATGCCTTTGGCTGGAAGATCGACTCTGGGCCGATGGGCATGATCGATACGGGGTCGGCCGAGGGCATTCAAGGCCACATTGCCGCGCTTGGCCATGAGCCGCACCAGTTCACACACTTTTACATTCAGACCGACGATGTGGCAGCGAGCCTTGCGCGCGTGGCCGAGTTGGGTGGAAAAACCATCGTTCCGCCCGTGCCGATTCCAACCGGGACCTTTGCTTGGTTTGCCGATCCGGAGGGAAACATCGTAGGGCTGTGGAAGCCTAACTGATCTCGCGCTATTACAGAATCTTTTTGCCGAAGGCCGAACAAGCCAGTTCGACGGCCAAATCAGCGGTGCGGTTGTGCTCGTCGAGCACTGGATTGACCTCGACGATCTCGAAGCTGACCATGTTGCCGTGGTCGGCTGCAATCTCCATAGCAAGGTGCGCCTCGCGGTAGGTGGCGCCGCCGCGGACAGGCGTGCCCACGCCGGGAGCATCTTCGGGGTCGATCCAGTCCATGTCGAGCGAGAGATGGAAACCCGCCGTGCCTGTCGTAGCTGCACGCAAGGCATCCTCCATCACTGAGCGCATGCCGCGCTCATCGATGTCGCGCATGGTGTAGACGACGATTCCGGCGCGCTCGATATTGGCGCGTTCGGCGGCATCGATATCACGCACGCCGACCAGTACGGTGTTGCGTGGGGCGATCTTCGGCGCGTAGCCGAAGATGTGCGTGAGCTCCTGCGGCCCCATGCCAAGCAGCGAAGCCAGCGGCATGCCGTGCACGTTGCCCGAGGGAGAAGTATCCGGCGTGTTGATGTCAGAGTGTGCGTCGACCCAGATGACGCCGATGGTCTGGCTGCTGCGACGATAGAACGCCGAGACGCCAGAGACCGTTCCGGCAGCAAGCGAGTGGTCGCCGCCCAGCACCAGCGGCGTGAATCCTTCTTCGAGCGCCTTCACCACGGTCTCCGCGGTGTGGGTGCAGGTCTCGGCAATCTGTTTCAGGTAGCGCGCGTTTTCACGACCGAACCCCTGCGTTTCCGCGATGGCCACCTTGATGTTGCCTCCGTCGGTGACCTGATGACCGAGCGCTTCAAGCCGCGCTTCGAGCCCGGCCACACGCAGCGCCGACGGCCCCATGTCCACGCCGCGCCGGCTGGCGCCGAGATCGAGAGGTACGCCAAGCACGCGAATGCGCCGCGTGGGCTGGGCCTGCGTTCCGCTGGCGTTGAATGTCGCTTCAGACGTCAAATCTGTCGGATTTGTCATGTGCGCGTCCTGACCTTCGTGCTATCGCAAGCTATTGTAGGCGCTTAGCTTGAAGCAACGACATGCCTAAAGGCTCCTATGTGCGGTTACCAGAGATACACCTACCCGTTATGCCGCAAAAGAGCTAGTTTGCTTGAACTGCGCGACGAATAAGATGAAATCGAAGAAAATAAAGGAATTCATTAGAAGCAGTTTCAGGGGACGAGCCCCAGTTTGCGGGCTCGGATAACTGGGGATTCAGGGGAAGGACGATCGCATGAGGCACGCCGGGGGGCCAGCGCCGCAGGATCGGGCGCAGCAAGCTCTCGCGATTGGGAAACTGGTGATTGTTGCTGCCCTTGCGGCAGCGAGTGCCGTGGTCGGCGTGGCTCAGGCGAGCCCGCTAACGACGCTTCGCGCTCTGCGCCAGCTCACCAACGACCAGGCGCGAGCAGGCCTGCCTGTGGATGTCCAGGGTACTGTCACCTTTGCCCGCAGCTCCAATCACATGCTCTTTGTGCAGGAGGGCGACTCCGCCGTAGCGGTTGAATGGAGCGGCAGTGCCGTCTCCGCCGGCGACCGCGTGGAAGTGAAAGGGGCGACCCAGGCGAGTTTCACGCCCAT
>DATMUN010000199.1:0-4693 GCA_035563895.1 Occallatibacter sp.
CTCACGCATGCGGTGGCCTACTTCAACATGGACGTGGCAGTGGCTGGGCCGGACTTTGGCGCGGCGGCGGTGCCCTCGCTCAAGGACTTTGTGCGCGGCGTGGCGCGCGCCGTGCCCAGCCCCAAGGGCGGAACGGTCTACGATGCGTGGCAGAAGGAGGCGAGCAAGGGCGAGCATCGCGCGTCGAATGCACCCACGCAGGGCGGCAGCGATGTGCGGGTGAGCGATCTGGGCTCGGGGTCGGACTTTACGCCGTTCCTGCAGCATGTGGGTGTGCCCTCAACGGACGTGGGCTCGCATGGGCCGTACGGTGTGTATCACTCGGTCTTCGACAACTACGCGTGGTTCACAGAGAATGCCGATCCGCACTTTGTCTATTTGCAGGAGATGGCGCGGATCTTCGGTATTGAGGCGTTGCGCATGGCCGACGCGGACGTGCTGCCCTACGACTACCCCGCGTATGCGAAGGAGATTGCCTCGTACATTGCCTCGGCCAAGACGAAGGCAGCTGACGACGGACTGACGGTGGACTTTGCGCGGGCAGAGGCTGCGGCGGCCAAGCTGACTGCGGCGGCGTCCAAGGCGCACGCAGCACAGGTGGCTGCGGCGGGCGACGTGGCAAAGCTGAACGCCACTCTGCGCACCGCGGAGACGGATCTGCTTTCGCCGGCGGGCCTGCCAAACCGGCCCTGGTACAAGCACACGGTCTATGCCCCTGGCGAGTTCACGGGATACGCGGCGGTGGTGATTCCGGGGGTGAATGAGGCGCTGGACGCGAAGAACGCGGCACTGGCGCAGCAGCAGCTGAGTGTGCTGGCGGAGGCTCTGGACCGGGCGGCTGCCGCGCTGGAAACTGCTCGCTAAGAGCCGGTTGAACCACATCGGGACCGGGCCGGAGCGGCCGTTCTGCAGTGTGATACAGATCACTCTTGTTACAGCAGACGGTTGACCCGGCCCTGCCCGGCTCGTATCGTTAAGACTGGGTTTTCACTATGAAGAAGTCCTCCAACTCAGTGCGCGTTGGCATTGCCATCGCTGTGATCGTGGGCACCATCGGGTGGCTTGCGTTTTCCGGCTACGGCTCGAGCAAGAGCTACTACGTGACTATCGCCGAGCTTGGCGGCATGGGCGACAAGGCCTACAAGGCCAACCTGCGCGTGGAAGGCTTTGTGAAGCCGGGCACGATCGAGCAGAACGGGACCAACGTCTCCTTTGTTTTGAACGAGTTCGAGAGCCACTCACCCAAAGCGGCCACGGGCCGTTCACTGCGCGTGAGCTACAAGGGCTCTGAGCCGCCGCCGGACACCTTTAAGGACGATGCGCAGGCTCTGGCGCTGGGCACTTATGGCCGCGACGGTGTGTTCCACGCCAACGGACTGCAGGCCAAGTGCGCCAGCAAGTACGCACCCGGACAGGGACAGCCCGGTATGGGCCAGCCAGCCGCAAAGCCAGCAAATTCACGCCCCGCCACTGCGGCGGCAGAAGCCCCGGCCAACCCGGCAACCGGCAACTAGCGCCATGCCCGCGTCCGCACCGGAGGCGACCTCCTCCGCACTCTGCGCCCGCGTCGATCAGGTTTCCAAACTCTTCGGCTCCTTTGCGGCGCTGCGCCAGATCTCTGTCGACCTGGAACCCGGCCGCTGCTACGTGCTGCTGGGTGAGAACGGCGCAGGCAAGTCTACGCTGCTGCGTGTGCTGGCCGGACTGCTGCACCCCACGCACGGAACAGTGAAGGTGTTTGGCGGGCTCGATCCGCATGAGGCGCGGGAGCGCATCGGCTACATGAGCCACGCGCCCATGCTCTATGACGAGCTGACGGCGCAGGAGAACCTTCAATATTTCGCCAGCCTTTATCCCGAGCGCGCGTGCCTGGCGCCGGAGGAGGCGTTGCGGCTGGTAGGTCTGGACCCGAAGCTGACGCGGCTGTTCGGACAGTACTCGCAGGGCATGCGGCAGAGGACGTCGCTGGCCCGTGTGCTGGTTCCGCAGCCCGACTTGCTGCTGCTCGACGAGCCTTTTTCCAACATGGACATTGAGAGCGCGAGCCAGATGGTGGAGCTGCTGGCGCGCTTCCGCCACGGCACGCGGACGATTGTGCTAACGACGCACCAGCGCGAGCTGGCCATGCCGATTGCCGACTATATTCTGCGGCTGAAGGCGGGCCGCGTGGTGGAGTTCACCCCGGGGAGTCCGACGCTATGAAGACCAACGGCGCGCGGTTCCTGGAGTCGCTGGGGATTGCGTTCGAGCTGAGCGAGTACGAGGTGGACCCGAACGATCTGTCAGCCATAGCGGTGGCGAAGAAGGTGGGCATGCCGCCGGAGCAGGTCTTCAAGACGCTGCTGACGACGGCAGGACCAAAGGATTTTGTCTTTGCCGTGATTCCGGGCGATGCAGAGCTTGACTTCAAAAAGCTGGCGCGCGTTTCGGGCCATCGCAAGCTGGAGATGGTTCCGCTAAAGGATGTGCAGCCGCTGACGGGTTACGTGCGCGGCGGCGTGACTGTCTTCGGCGCGAAGAAATCGTACCCCGTATTCGTGGACGAGACAGTGATTCTGTTCGACAGGATCAGCGTGTCGGCGGGGGCGCGCGGAACGCAGCTGATTTTGAAGCCGGACGACTACCTGCGCGCGACTGAGGCGCTGGATGTGCCGGTGGCGACGGCTGACCTGACGAAGAACACGCAGCCGGAGGGATACACGGCATGACGAGCGCTCTCTGGACGCATCTGATCAAGGACCTGCGCATCGAGTGGCGCTCGAAGGACGCCATCAACTCGATGCTGTTCTTCGCGCTGCTGGTGGTGGTGCTGTTCTCGATGGCCTTTGATCCGCGTGGGCCTTTTGCGCAGCAGATTGTGGGCGGCGTGCTGTGCGTGGCGACGATGTTTGCCTCAGTGAGTGCGCTGAATCAGGCGTGGGCGCGCGAGATTCGCCATCAGGTAATGGACGCGCAGCGCATGGTTCCGACGCCGGGCGCGGAGCTGTTCCTGGCCAAGGTGATTGCGAATTTTCTGTTCGTCACCATCGTGCAGATCGTGCTCGCGCCGGTGTTCTGGGTGATGTACAACCTGAACGTGCAGGGGCAGGCATGGCAACTGGCGCTGGTGATGCCGCTGGGCACGTGGGCACTGGTGGCGAACGGCACGTTCTTTGCCGCGCTGGCCATTCGCAGCCGCAACCGCGAGCTGCTGCTGCCGCTGATCCTGTTCCCGATCTTTCTGCCGGCGCTGCTGGCAATGGTGGTGGCAACTACATCGATCCTGACGGGCGAAAGCGACCCGACGTTGTGGATCAAGCTGCTGGCGGGGTACGACATCATCTTTACGACGGTGAGTCTGCTGCTGTTCGATGTGGTGTTTCACGCGGAGTAGGCGCTCCATCCGCTGGCGGAGGCTGCACATGCGCCACCGTCGTACACTGAGAGGGTTCAACTGCAAGGGACTGTCATGAAAAAACTTCTTATCGGCATCTACGCCGCAATCACCATTGCGCTCATGTTCTGGGGCTTCTACCAGGCTATCTACGTCGCTCCCACAGACGCGCAGCAGGGCGAGATCTTCCGCATCATCTTCTACCATGTGCCTTCGGCGTCGGTGGCGTTTCTGTTTTTCGCTATCAGTCTGCTGGGGTCCATCGGCTACCTGTCGTTCCGCCGCTCAAGCCATGACTGGGCGCAGCGGTCGGACGCGTGGGCGCTGGCGGGCGCTGAGGTGGGCGTGGTGTTCTGCACGGTAGTACTGATCACCGGGCCGCTGTGGGGTCGTCGCGCGTGGGGCATCTGGTGGACGTGGGATGCGCGCCTGACGACGACGCTGGTGCTGTGGCTGATCTACGTAAGCTACCTGCTGCTGCGGCGCTTTGCCGCGGGACCGCAGGTGCAGACGCTAGCCGCCGTGCTAGGCATCTTTGGCGCGCTCGACGTGCCGATCGTCTACATGTCGAACCGCTGGTGGCGCACGCAGCATCCGGCGCCGGTCTTCGGCGGCTCGCAAGGCTCGGGCATGGACAAGTCGATGCTCGGCCCGTTTATGTGGAACATGCTGGCGTGGTTCTGCTGGGGAGTGTTTGTGCTCATCCTGCGCTACTACACGGAACGCCGTCACCAGTTGAACGCACAGGCGGAAGCCGAGGAAGCGCTCGAAGCCTAGCGCGAGGAGAGTTTATGGATCCCGTACAAGTTCTCGATCACCAGTTCGTAGTTGCTGCGTATACCGTCACCTGGGTTATCCAGCTTGGATACCTTGCGTGGCTAGGCATGAAGTGGCGCGCGGAGAAGCGCAGCAACGAGCGGCGCACGCAAGACAATTAGCGCCTGAGCAGACGCGGCCCGCTGCACAGATCAAGAGCTGCGTCCATTTTGAACTACACTGAATGGATTGAGAGGCCAGTGATGTTAGTCGTAATGAAAGCGCAGGCCACACCGGAGCAGATTCAGGCCGTCTGCGATCACATTGAGCATCTGGGTTTCCGCGCCCATCCGCTGCCGGGCGCCGAGCGCACCGCGATCGGCATCACGGGCAACAAAGGCGAAGTGGACCGCGGCAACCTCGAAGCGATGTCGGGCGTTGCTGAAGTCATCCGCGTGACGAAACCTTACAAGCTCGCCAGCCGCGACGTGAAGGAAGAGGATACGGTGATCCGCTTCCCCGGCACGGACGCCACGATCGGCGGGCGCAACCTGGCAATGGTTG
>DATMUN010000200.1:0-3082 GCA_035563895.1 Occallatibacter sp.
CCGATCGCCGATATCGCCTACCAGAACAAGGCAGTGATCTACGACCTGCTCTTCAAAGCCTCGGCTGAGACCACGCTCAAGATCGCAGCCGATCCCAAGCATCTCGGTGCCAGCATCGGCATTCTCTCCGTCCTCCATACCTGGGGTTCAGCGCTCACCCACCATCCACACGTCCACATGATCGTGCCGGGCGGCGGCCTGTCGCAGGATGGAGCGAGATGGGTCGCGTGCCGGCCACGCTATTTCTTACCGGTGGAGGTTCTCTCTGCCTTGTTCCGCCGCCTGTTTCTGCAGATGCTCATCGCCACCCACGACGCCGGTCGCCTGCAGTTCTTCGGCGACCATGCCCGCCTCGCCGACAAGGCTGCATTCCACGCCTATCTCAAGCCACTACGCAACATCGATTGGGTGGTCTACGCCAAAGAGCCGTTTGCCGGGCCCAAGCAGGTGTTGCGTTACTTATCGCGCTACACCCACCGCATCGCCATCTCCAATCGCCGACTGGTGTCCGCCGATAAGAACGGCGTCACATTCAGGTACAAGGACTATCGGATCGAAGGGCCGGCCCGCTACAAGACCATGACGCTGGCAACCGGCGAGTTCATCCGCCGGTTCCTAATGCACGTCCTGCCGCCCGGCTTCCACCGCATCCGCTATTACGGCCTGCTCGCCACCGCCGTCCGCGCCGACAACATCGCACGCGTGCGCGAGATGCTCGCAGTGCCCTTGATCGCGACCGACGCCATCAAGGTCGCCAACGCCAAGCTCGAAGAGCCAAAATCACCAGAGCGTCCTTGCCCGTGCTGCGGCGCTCGCATGCTCATCATCGAGACCTTCCTGCGGGGACAACAGCCCAAGCACCGCCCGACGCCCGTCCCGCAGGTGATCGGAATCGACACCTCATGACGCCGGCACTGCTGCTCGATATCGCAATTCCTACAGCGCTCATGTTGGCTCGGCCGGCAGCGCTGGCGCTTGCTTCGCCACGTTCAGTTATTCCGAAATCACAACCCCAAAGACCCCCAATCTCATCGCGGAAAATGCTCACAGCGCCCGACTACCACTCTTCTCCTCACCCAGTCAGTGGAACTCCATCCGCGACGATGCTTCGCCTCAAAGCCCACGCCCCTGAGCCCGCGGCGAAATCCCCATAGCGCCCGCGGCACCACCTCCGTCCCCATCCCGCGATTTCGTGCCTTGGCGCTTTTCGGACGCCGGCCGCTTCAGCGCGCAGATAGGCCGTCATTCCGGGCCGAGTAGATGAGGATGTTGCCATCCTCATCCCTCACAGTCCCGGATGTGCAGCTTTCCCGCTTCCGGTTCTTCATGGAAGAGTTTCGCTCGCGAAGGTGTAGCGATGGACGAGCCGGGCTGCCGGCAGGGGGTGACGCTTTCGAAGCGCAGTGAATTGGTTCCAACGGAGCCGACTCCCGCGATCCCGCCGCGACAACCATTTCTGCCAAATCCTCGCGACCTGATGGGCGTACCATCTTATTCGTCGAAAGTTGCCCGATATGCCGTAGTAGGCATAGTGGCCCCGCATCATCGCGGTCAAATGGGCGCTCTGATCAGGGATAGGCTGATGCCGGTTGACCCGACACCAAGCCGTAACCGCCGCCAGTGCTCGGGCGTAACGGTTCTTTGCCGTCACCTGCCGCACCACATTCTTGCCTGCCCGCGACTTGCCCCAGACGTGGGTGAAGCCGAGGAAGGTGAACGAGGTACCATTCGTCTCCGGATGGTCAGTCCCATTTGGTCGGTTGTTGCGGAAATCGACGAAGCGCGTCTTGTCGGGATGGAGTGTGAGTCCGTACCGTGCAAGGCGCTTACCCAGAACGCCAAGGACCCGCTTGGCATCGAGGAAGTCCTCGAACGCCAGCACAGCATCATCAGCGAAGCGGATAAGGGTACATCTCCCCTTGAGACGTGGCCGCACCTCGAACTCAAACCATTCGTCCAGCACGTGGTGCAGGAAAATGTTCGAGAGGCTAGGTGAGATCACACCGCCTTGTGGGGAGCCTTCGGTCGCGTGGCGCAGGAGGCCATCCTCCAGGACTCCTGCTTTCAGCCACTTATCAATCATCCGTCGGATCACACCATCCGTGACTCGCTGATCAAGAAAGTCTCGAAGGTGGGAGTGCGGAATCGAATCGAAGTATTTTACGATGTCGATATCGAGCACCCACCGCAGTCTTTGGCTCATGCAGGCTGTGTGCAGAGTCTGCAATGCCTGATGCGCCGAGCGACCGGGCCGGAATCCGAATGAGCAGGGAAGGAAGTCCTGCTCATAGACGGCCTCCAACACCATGACGATTGCCCTCTGCGCCACCTTGTCTTCGAAGGAAGGAATACCGAGTGGCCGACGCGAGCCATCCGCCTTCGGAATATATGTCCTTCGCACTGGCGGCGCTTTGTAGCGACCCGACTTGATGCGATCCAGAAGGTCCAGGAGATTGGCTTCCAGGTTTGTCGCATAGTCGTCCGCCATCACACCGTCGATGCCAGGAGCACCATCCTTGCGGGTGAGCCGGTAGGCTTCTTTCATCCATTCCAGATCGATGACGTGGTGCAGCGAAGACAGCGCCACTCCTCGTTTCGTTCTTGCCAGTTCAGCTATCCGTTGTCGTTTCGTGGACAGGTTTGTGAGACTCAGGGTCCTCTCCCGTGTTTCTCGTCAACGGTTCTCTTCTCATGGCACCCCTCTTCCCTCGATCGGGTCCCGGTGAGTCCAGTTCCCCGACGTCCCAGGTCATATTGAGGTGCTACGACTTCCCGGCACGCATCCCCGGTCACTTATTTGTTTCGCTTCCGGGGTCCACGCTACCCTCCTCGGTTCGTGTCTCGCAGCTTGCGCTTGCGCTCCCGGAGGGTCGGAGGGTGGCCTTCCGGGCCAGGGTCCATGTTCAACCGGCGACCCGATTGCCGGCTTGCTCTCACGTGGACGTGAGCGGGATCTCCCAGGTTTCCAGGCGATCCGTCCCATGCCTTTGCCTCGTTCCAAGACCCCGGCCGAATCGACGCTCCCTCGCCTTTGACGGTTTCGTCGATGCTGCCCCCGCTTCTTCCACAACGAAGGCTTCAG
>DATMUN010000201.1:0-9786 GCA_035563895.1 Occallatibacter sp.
AGCCCGCCGGCGCAGCCACCCCTGCCTGGCAACAGGTGCAGCTCGCCCTCGACGCGCAACAGAACGATCTCCTCCGCGCCGCCTTCGCCCTAGAGCTGCTGGAGCTCGTCGAACCAGCCGTCACCCGAGCTACCCAACTCCGCGAGTGCGTCGTCGCCGCGCCCAGTTCAGACGAAGCCGACCGCTACCTGGACGAGGCCACTCGCTGCTACTTCTACGGCCTCTTCACCGCCTGCGCCGTCATGTGCCGGTCTGTGCTCGAAGAGGCCATCAAGCAGAAGCTTCCCCCGCAGCTCGCCAAACTGGTCCGCGCCCGCTACCGCAACACCGCCACCCTCGGCAACCTGCTCCACGAGGTTAATAACAACCTCCAGCTCACCGGCATCTCGCCCGACTTCCCCCGCGTCGCCAACCAGGTCAACGACGTCGGCCGCCGCGCCGTCCACCAGGGCCTGCTCTCAGAAGAAGAAGCCAGCACCTGCCTCCAGTCGGCAAGACAGGCCCTCCAACTCCTCCTCCAGAACTAGCTGTTCACGGCTGACTGTGCCCCATCCACGCGCAGCATAGGTGGGAGACCCAGCGTTGCCCAGGCACGAACATGGGTGGGCGGATTCAAGTTCCAAGTGCAAGTGGAGGTAGGTTATCCCAGTACAGTACGAAGTTGAAGGTGCCGCTGGGGAGGAACAGTTCGGCAGGGGCTTTCCAGCCGAGAGTTTTTCTGGGCCGGGTATTCATCTTCCAGGCGATGTCGTCCAGTTGTTCCTGACTGAAGCCGCTGAGGTCTGTTCCTTTGGGCAGGTACTGGCGGAGCAGGCCGTTGGTGTTTTCACAGATGCCGCGCTCCCACGGTGCGTGCGGATGCGCGAAGTAGACCTGGATGCCGGTGCTCTGCTGCAGGCTCCGGTAGTGGCGCATCTCTGAGCCCTGGTCGAAGGTGAGCGAGCGGCGCAGCTGGCTGTCGAAGCGGTTCAGGATCTGGGCAAAGGCCGGAGCCACGTGATCGGCGCGCGGGGAATCGAGCCGCACCAGCGCCAGGAACAGAGTCTTGCGGTCGACCAGCACGCCCACTTGTGACCGGTTCCCCTTGCCGATGATCAGATCGCCTTCCCAGTGGCCGGGGATCAACCGTTGTGCGGCCTCGGCGGGGCGCTGATCGATCAGCACCATCTTCGGAATAGGCGGCTTCTGCGGTCCCTTGTTGCCGCGTTGCGGACGCCGGGCATGATGATGCCGGCGCATCATCTTCAGCAGGCTGGAACGCAGGTGACCGCGGGGCATGGCGTAGAGGCTGTTATAGATGGTCTCGTAGCTGAGCCTGGCCGGATCGGGCATACGAGCCAGTGTGCGCGCAATCTGGGCCGGGCTCAAGCCCTGGCCAAGATAGCCAACCACGCGTTGCCACAACGCGGAGCCGGGCTTCATCCGAGCGTGCACGCGCGGCTTGGCCGCCAGGCGGCGGGTAGAGAACGATACCCGCTGCGGAGATGCGCCCGGCTCGATCGCCAGCCGTTGCGCCGCAACTCACGCAGAACGGTCGTCACCGCGCGGCCCAGACCCTGCGCAATCGCCGATGGACAAAGACCGAGACCTAACTGCGTCTCGATATACACCCGCTCTTCAAGACTCAAATGGCTGTAATCCCGCCCCATACGCAACTATCTCCCCAAAATCCGGAAATGTTGCACTTGGAACTTGAATCCGCCGTGCCCCATATCTCGAAGAGATGTGGGATACCACGAATCTCACCCAAACCACATCAAGGCCCTGTGTCAGGGCACGACTTCAGTCGTGCCGATTGCACCAATAAGGTTGAAGGGGGCTTTAGCCCCCGAGGGATGCATTCCAAGCACAAAAATGGGTCTCCCGTCCTATCTTTGCTGGGGCGGGAAAGCTATCCGTACTCGCGGATCCAAATTACCGCCCCAATCCGAAAAAGGACGGAATCCGCAAATGCAGACCCCGTCCTCGATGCGCGCCGTATCGAACGCGTCGCTACTCCTTCAACAGCACCGTTACATGCGCTTTCGTGATCAACCCATCCGGTCCTACTTCGAACTCTTCAGTCCACGTGTGCTCGTCTGCTTCGCTCACCGTGCGTCCCTTCACCGGCACCACAAGCCCCAACCGATTCAGCACGCGTACCGAAACCCGCTCCGGCGTATCTTCCAGAAACTCCTTCGGCGACTGATGATTCGATTGGAAGTGCTTCGACCACTCCGTTAACGCATGGAAGTATCCTTCAATCCCGCGCTCCGTCAGCGTGCCGCGATAGTCCGTCGTCACCGCCACAATCTCCGGCGACAGCAGCTTCGACTGCTCACGCGCAAATGCTTGCACGCCTTCCGTGTTGAGCAGCGAAAAGTTGTTCAGGTACTTCTCGACGATCTTGTTATTCATCGCATCTCCCTCACGATTTGCCTCTAGCTCAGCCCGAAATCCTTCAGGAATGCCGTAGGGTTCAGTTGTCCGTTGGAAGCGCTAACGCCTCCATCCACCGGCAGATTCACGCCGTTGATGAACGACGCATCGTCGCTCGCGAGAAACGCGATCACGCCCGCAATCTCCTCCGGCTGCGCCCCACGTCCCATCGGCATCCGCTCCAGAATCTTCTGCATCAAGGGCGGATGGTTCTGGAAAGCTGCCGTCATCTCCGTCAACGTCAGGCTCGGATTTACCGCGTTGACTCGGATCCCTTCTGGCCCCAGCTCCAGCGCCAGCGAGCGAGTGAGATTCGAAACAGCGCCCTTCGACGCGTTGTAGAAGCTCTGGTACCAGTCGCCCCCAAGACCCGAAACAGACGAAACATTGATAATCGTCCCCTGCGTCCGCCGCAGATAAGGAAGCGCCGCACGGATTCCGTAGAACACCCCGTCTACGTTCGTCCGCATCACCTTGTGCCACTCCTCCTCCGGCATCTCCCCAAACGGCCCCAGGAAGCCGATCGCAGCATTGTTGACCAGCACATCGATCTTGCCGAACCTGTCCGCGGCCCGCGTCATCAGCCCCCACACGTACTCGCCGTCGGAAATATCTCCGCCGTCGATCAGCACCTTGTCGCTCGGGAAACCGTAAGCAGTCTCTTCGAGCTTGCTTCCCCGTCGGCCATTCAAAACCACTGCCGCGCCTTCCAGAAGAAAGCGCCTCGCCGTCGCTGCGCCGATTCCCGACCCCGCGCCGGTCACAACCACAACCTTGTCCACAAACCGTTTCATACCGTCTCCATCGCAAGTTGGCTTCGCCGCAGGCAGCGTCGCCGGTTACATTCAATTCCCCCATAAACGACAACGGTCGTTGTCGATACCGGTCATACGTGTACGACAATAATCGTTGTCGTATTACGTGTCAACACACCGGCGCTTTGTGGGACAATCACCGTTGTCGTATACTGTTGAGCAGGAAAGAGTCGCGCAGGAGAAAAGAATTTTGCGGAGTTGGTCCAGCGACAACCCGAAAGCCTCACTCATGAGCCGGAAGCGGTTTCTCATCGTGAGCGCCGCTCGTCAGGCGTTCCTCGAAGGCGGCTATGCCAAGGCTTCTATGGACACCATCGCGAAGACAGCCGGTGTCGGTATCAAAACACTCTATCGCCACTTTGAGAACAAGGACGATCTATTCAGCGCCGTCATGCAGGCTGCGTGCAATCCCGAGGCCTTCGACGAAGTGAGCGGTGAGTGGAAAGAGCCAGCCGAAGAACCCGACAGGCCCTGGTTCTCGAAGGTCCCGCGCACAGCGCTCGTTGCTGCCGGGGTCGAGTACCTGCACCACATCCTCTCCGCCGAGCAGCTCGCTCTGTATCGAGTAGTCACGCAGGATGCGCATAACTTTCCCGAGCTCGGCCGGCGCTACCAGGAGCAGGTCACCGAGCGCTCCAACAGCATCTTCGTGGACTACCTCACCCGCTGGGCTTCACACGAGGGGTGGCGCATCAGAGACAAGCGCGGCGCAGCCCGTGCCTTCATGGCGCTTCTCCGCGCCGGCATCTTTGAGGAGACACTTCACGGCCTTCGTCTGTTTTCGGATTCGGAAATTGCCTCTCATGCCCGGCGCTCGGCCGCGCAGATGTTGGTCCTCCTCCAGGCCTCCAGCTTTTAGAGCGCACTCAAAAGCCGGTCACACAGATCTTTGCATCGTTTCCCCCCGCCCGCGCGTCTCTTACTCAGGGCGTATCACCCACAGATTGGCGCTCCCTTTCATGGCCGCATCCGGCTCCACCCCTTTCCTCTTGTTTTTCTGTCATTTGAGGTGATATTTCATGCAGAACGTTCTTACCCTCGAACCCAGCAAACTTGCTTTCATCGAGCGCGCCGAGCACGAGCTCTCCGCCTTTCATCACGCCGTAGCCGAGCTCTACGGCTCCGCCGAGGCCGACCGCGCCGCCGCCGACTGGATCGAAGCCTTCCAGTCCACGCCGCGCTCCGCCGATGCGCCGCTCCAGTGGCGCCGTATCGCGCAATCCGCTTCCTCCCGCCTGGCCTCGCGTCGCGCGGCGCAGAAGCCCGGCCCCCTCGGCCGCATCCGTCAGCTCATGCAAAAGCACCACACCCCCTGCTTCTGCTCCTGCGGACTCAAGTAACCCACAAGCAGTCCCCACCCCAAAGGCCCGGCCCGAAAGAGGCTGTTACGAAACTGGCACGAAACTGATCTAGCATGAACAAGGAAGGCGCTCCTGAACTGGGGCGCCTTTTGTTTTTTGGGTTGAAGCTTGGGTGAAGCTTTTGGTTTAAGGGAGTGCCTGAACGAGCTTCTGTGCTCCGAGCAGATTGACCATGCGCATGAGGTTGTAGGCCATGGTTGCGAGCCCGATTTCGGTGCGTGCTCCATTAAGGCCGCGAAGCAGCAGGCGGGGATGTCCGAAGATGCGGTACTTGAGGGTTCCGAAGGGGTGCTCGACCGTAGATCTTCGCAGCTTCATCAGCGCGGGTGTAGCACGCTGGTGCATGCGATTGAGCGCCTCGTCATGGAGATGGCGCGTAACCATGCGTTGCGGTGCGGAGGTGCACTGAGCCTTTCGTGAACAGCTTCCGCAGTCGCTGGCCTTGGCTTGGTAGTAGACCGCACGGTCCTTGCGTGCCAGTTGCTTGCGGACCAGTGGCTTACCTTCAGGGCAGAGGAAGCTGTCGGTTTCGGGTTGGTATAGGAAGGCGCTGCGGTCTAAAAGGCCAGCCGAGTTGACCGAGCGCGCAGCAGGCACATGCGGGATCAACCCAGCTTCTTCACAGCGGCTAGCCTGCTCCCCGTTGGAGTAGCCAGTGTCGGCGATGATGTTGAAGGTGCTACCGCCGAGCGCCTTCCGGGCGGCTTCGCCCATCGGTTCCAGCGAACGGTTGTCGGCTGCGTCCAGCGTGACGGTCTGGCTAACGATCAGCGCATGCTCGGCCTCGACCGCGGTCTGCACGTTGTAGGCAGGAGCGATCGTCCCGGCGACCTTCATGAAGCTGACCTCCGGCTCCGGATGCTGTTTCAGCTTGTCCAGCGCTGCCTGCACCGCAGCTGGATCGATGCCGGCATGCTGCTCTTCGTCGGCCTTCTCCATGCTGTCCAGATACTTCTCCAGCGCCTGGCGCTCGCGAACGCTGTTAGCACTGGAAACGGCGCGGAACTTAGTGCCGTCGATGGCGATCCACTCGCCCCCGATCAGCCCGCAGCTCCGTACTAGCTGCACCAACTCTGCTCCTGCTGCGGTTACAGCTTCGCGATGTATGCGACGGAACTCAGCGATGGACTTGTGATCCGGATACAGCCGCCCCAGAAGCCACATTAACTCCACGTTCCGGCGGCACTCTGCCTCCAACCGCCGGGATGAGCGGATCTGGTTCAGATACCCATACAGATACAGCTTCAGCAGATCACGCGGATCGTAGCCAGGGCGTCCCGTCTCGGCAGCTTCGGCGCGCTCGAAACCCAGATTCGCCATCCCCAGACCTTCCACGAACGCATCGATCACACGGCATACATGATCGGCCGGAATCAGATCGTCCAGTACCACAGGAAACAATGTCCCTTGACTCCGTCCATCGCCCCGAATGTAGCCCATAAAAAATGCCCCCGCTTCCGCGAGGCATCTTCTCAAATCATTTAAACCCGTTCAAGAGTTTCGTAACAGCCTCGGATGCCGGGCCTTCTTGTTGCGGAAAAAATGAGTAGTCGGTGCGTGAAGGCGGCCGATCAGGGAGACCACAAAAGGTCTCACATGTGAGCCGCTAAAGGGCGCTCTTGATCACCCTGCGATATGCATCGAATATCTGTTTGCCTTCCTTTGTGATGCGGCATATCGTGAGCGGATATTTACCTCGGAAGCTCTTCTCGATCTCGACGTAACCGGCTGTTTCCAACCTGGATAAATGCACCGATAGATTTCCCTTGGTCAGCCCGGTCGTCTGATGCAAATACTGGAAGTCTGCCTCAACCACGGCCGATAGCAATGCGACGATCATCAATCGCGCGGGCTCGTGGATCACTCTATCGATTTGCGCCAATTGCTGAATTTTTGTTTTGCCCATCTCAGTCTGCTTCCTCGTCTTGCTTACGCAGGAAGTGCAGAAGCACAACGCAACCCGAGAGCAGCGAGAGTATGCCCATCGAAGCGTAGAGAATCAATGAGCCCAATTCAAAAGAGAGTTTGCAGAAACCAAGACAAATCCCAAGAACTGCCATAAGGCCGCCACCAATGACATAACGGGGCAAACGGCCTGCGTAGGCAGCGAGAAATCCCCAGGCCATTCCTGTTCCTGCGATCATCCAACTGCCAGACGGTATCGCTCGCCGGTAAACCCCGTAGGCCATTGCAGCTGCAACAGTAACTGCGACACAAGTGGCGATGATGAGTAATTTTCTCGGGACTGGCCTTAGTTCTACGTAGCCCACTCTTTCTATCAAGAAACGTCTGCGCAGCCATTTGATGAACGGCTGAGAGACGCCAATCATGGGGGCAATCAGCAGAATCATCCCCCACGACGACGCGCCGTATGCGAATGATCCTCTTGGATAGGCGACTTGCAACCAGATCAAGAAGGCGGATGCAAGCAGGATTACCCCAATACAGATCTCGGGTAACCCATCGCGATTATGCACTCTTTGCATAAGACGCCTGGCAGTAGCGCTGGGGTCTATTTCTACTTCCTGAAAGAATAAAGATTTCATATCACCTTCTGAAGACTAGTTTGTATTGCAAACTAAATCGTCAAGATTGTGCTCCGATTGAACGTTGATTTCAAGTGAAAACGACAAGCTCCTGATCGAGCTATTTGGCAGAGAAACCTATTTCTCAGGGCTAAAGCCCCGTCTCTCTTGATCAGATGTTCTGGCACGGCTGAAGCCATGCCCTTTCAAAGTCTGGTGGTGGCAGAGATGGGGGGCTTGCTTTCCCAGTTCCCAACGACGGTGACCAGGGGCACCCATAGTTGGTGGCTGAGAGGCCGAGGGAACAGCAGGTTCTTCGCAGACCACCCCCGAGCTGAAAAGCGCTCGGGGCCCCGTACGCTCAGAATGACACCACAGCGTTGAGGAATTGCATGCAGCAGATGCTCGGCACTGCGTGCGGCGTACGGCTCGCTGTTCGTTCGCGGGGCTTTTGTGAATGAGCATTGGTATCCCCGGTCCCCAAGTGCGAGGGACCGGGGGCACCCGCACGATTGATTTTTCTGGTGTATTCGGCATGACTGAAGTCGCGCCTTGTTTCAAGGCTCTGTCGTGGCGGGGTGAGCGCTTGCTTCGCCACCCTTCGCTTCGCGAAGAATGGGGCACCCATCATTTCGGTTGAAGAAGGCTGGCAAAGCCCTCTGTCAGCGGACGGCTTTAGTGCGCCACTGGAAGCGGAGGGCTAGCATGCGAATGGTAAAGCCGGCGGCCATCGCGATAAGGGTGGACCAGCGGGCGTTGCCGGAGTAGTGGTCGCAGACGGTGAAGAGGATGGAGACGATGGCGGCGACGAGTGCGTAGGGCTCGCCGCGCTCGAAGACCTTGGGGGAGCGGCCGCTGAAGACGTCGCCCAGCGCGCCGCCGCCGACGGCGGTGACGATGCCGAGGAGGATGCTGGGCAGGAGGGCGAGGCCGGCGGCCTCGGCGCGCGTGGATCCGGCGACGGCGAAGAAGCCGAGGGCCATGGCGTCGATGACGACGAGTAACTGGTCAAGGCGGCGGCCCGATGTGGAGCCGGAGACGAGGCCGAGCACGGCTCCGATGAAGGCGATAACGAGGTAGCGCACGTCAGTGAATGCGAGCGGGGGGCCGTGCTGCAGGAGTACGTCGCGCGTGATGCCGCCGCCGAGTGCGGTGATGAGGCCGAGGCCAAGGACACCGACGAAGTCGAAATGGTAGTCGCGGTTGCGGCGAGCGGTGAGCGCTCCCGACATGGCTCCGGCGAGGACACCGGCGACATCGATGAAGGAGAAGAAAGACGTGGTGTTGATGGGCGGGACGAGCACGGCGGTTCCTCATCCAGTTTATCCCGGCATTGCATGCGGCAGACGCTCGCTGGTCGCTCGCGGGGCGGTGGTGATTGAGCGTGGAGTTTGTCGTGGCTGGGTGAGGGGGTGGTATCCCCGGTCCCCAAGTGCTTGGGACCGGGGGCACCCGGCACCCGGGGGCTGGGATGCGGCGGGAACAGCGGGTTCTTCGCTTACCATCCCCAAACTGAGAAGCGCTTGGCGCTCCTTGCGCTCAGAATGACAGCATTGCATGCAGCAGATGCTCGCCGGTCGCTCGCGGGGGGTTCTTGCGCTCAGAATGACACTGTCGTGGGGATTGAGAGCTGTGGGCGGGGATGATTTGGGGCAAAGAAAAAGCTGGGCGCGGCTTGTGCTGCGCCCAGCTTCGTTTTCCCCCCTGGTTAAAGGTGTTTGACGATCTCGCGGATAGGGTCTTCGGCTTGGACGGCGGCCAGGGCCTTGAGCGGATGGGCGACGTTGCCGTTCTTTGCGGGCAGCAGTCCTAGCATGAGCAGCAGGCGCAGGCTGGTCTCGTCCTCGCCGGTGACGACGGCTAGATCGGGCCGCTCGTACGTGCTCCAGTGTTCGGTGAGGTTGGTTGCCAGCGTCTCGTCGGTGGAGTTGTCGCTGGCGAGGACGACCATCTGAAGCAGCTCGAGTTCGCGCTCGGTGAGGCGGACGGAGTCGAGGCCGTCTTTGAGCTCCTGCGCGAGGGAGGGCAGCTGCGTCTCGTAGGCCTGCATGATCTGCGTCCAGATGGCGAAGCCGAGCCAGGTGGGCGGGGTGTCATGCAACGGAACTACGCGCTTGTGCAGCTCGCCGACGAACAGCGGGATGCCGTAGGTGAGGCGGTACATGTCCTGCACCTGGGGCTTGGAGAGCTCGATCTTGAAGACGTCGCTGAACCAGCGGCGCAGCTGGTCGGATGAGAGGCGGCGCAGCGAGGTGAGGGCGTCGGACTGGCCGGACTCGGCGCCTTCGAGGCTCCAACGGAGAAGATCTGCGCCGCCGGTGAGCAGGTGCAGGTCGTCGCCTGCGGCGAGCAGCTCCTCGGCATCGGATGGGCTGGTGGAGGCGAGCGCGGGCCTGCCCTCGTAGTCGATCTCGTGCGCGATGCCGCCGCCGGTGTAGAAGACCGGGTTCTGGTCCCACGGCGTGAGCCAGTGCGAGGTTGCCACGAGCGCACGGAAGGCGCGCTTGCCGTGCGCGTTACGCCGCACCCGGGCGGCCTGGACAGCGAGAATCTCTACTTCATCCAGCGGAAAAAAACCCTTCGGGTCGACCCGCACCTCCGGCTCCGACGGCTCCGCTTCGACGATCTGCGGGATGATGACGGGCTTTGCGGGCTCGGCGGGCTCCT
>DATMUN010000202.1:0-3408 GCA_035563895.1 Occallatibacter sp.
CTTGCCGCCGCGGATGCTCGGGTTCCATGCATAGGCCTGGCTGTCCACGACGACCTGCGAGCCGTTCGGCGTGGCAACCCACTCGCGTTCGCCGTAGCCCGTGGGACCGCCCTGATGGTGGAAGCGCTCTTCACCTGGGAAGCCCTCCGCCGCGTACGCATCCTGCGCTACCTTGAACAGCGCAGCAGCATTTACGCCGGGCTTGGTTACCGCCAGCAACGCCGCGTTCACGCGCGCAGCCGAAGCAAACCGCGCTGCCAATTCCTCTGGCAACGCACCGAAGTGAACAAAGCGTGTGATGGAGATGACCAGCCCCCACTTGCGCGCGCACAGATTCAGCATGCCGTAGTGCTTCATTCTCGCGCCGCGCGGAACTGCATGCTTGTACTTGAAGACTCGGTCGTCGACAGCGTAGAGATGCACTGAAGGCAGAATGCCACGCTTGAACAGGTTCGCCGTGGTGATGGCCTCGAGGTCGTACTCGCTCAACCCCGGCTCCACTTCGTGCAGCGACTCAACGGTCGCCGCCGCCGTCTCCGCGCCCAACCAGCGATAGCGCGCAATCTCCGTCTCGCTCAGCGCCGCGCGCAACGGATACAGACTCACCACCTTCACACCTTCGCCCGGCGTATCGGATGCCAACGGTCCACCGGCGAGCTTCGCTGCCGTCGCATTTGTGTCGTCCCCAAACCACGGGAACAACACCGGTTCAAAGTCCAGCGCGCCAAACTCTTCATCATGCAAACGAGGGGCTTCGTTTTCAGTCGTCAGGTAGTAGCGCTTGCCTTCGGCCGTAACGAGTACAGATACCACCGCCGTCTCCACCGCTGCGCAGACAACCGCCTCAACCGCGCCACCTGTGATCCAGGCGATGTTCTCGTTCCGCTTGAGCAGAATGCCGCCCAGCTTCTCTGCCTTGAGCCATTCGACCAGCTTCTGGTGTTTGGCTTCCAACTCTTCGTTCCATGCGGCTTCCGTTACAACCGTGGTGCCGCCTGCAACCAGGCTCTTTGCGATCCTCTTCGCCATTGAATCTCTTCCTTTTCCGCAATGTCGCTAAAGTAGACCGGGCGCTGACAACGGATGTCAACGCCCGGCAGTTTCGCATATCGTGCTCGCTTAGTCCTCGAGCTCCGGGTGGTGGTGGCTCTCCCAGCCCATATAGCGAGCTGCTTCGTGGATGGCCTTCGACACATCGCTGAAGTTCGCTGCGACATGGTGCTCGAAGCCCAGCTTGCAGATGTACTTGAGCAGCTTCTGCAGCTGAGGAATCTCCACGACACCCGCGCCGCCGAAGGTCTCAAGCGGATCGTCGGTGGAGAAGCGGGCATACGTCATAGCGCCGGACTTCACGCGGCCCACGCACGTTCCAAAGGTGTTCTCCTTGCCCACCGTGCCGGCAATAATCTCCTGGTAGTCCATGCGCACGCTGGTGAAGAAGTGCTTGGGCAGGTTGGAGCAGTGGAAGCACACGCACTTGTTCGGGTCGCTGCCGTAGTTGTTATTCCAATCGAGCAGCGCACTCGGCGTCTGGCTGGCCAGCGCCAGCATGTGCATGCTCAACACACCCGGAACGTCGACTTCGCAGGCCGAAGGCAGCAGCTCGTTCGACATCATGCTCATGACTGTGCAAGGCACAACACCAAAGAACTCTTCCATCGAGGTCCAGCACTGCAGAGCAGTCACCGAGACGTGCGCCTGCTTCATCCACTGGTCGATCACCGCGCCGAGCTTCGCCTGCTTGAGCAAGCCCGCCTCGGAGATACCGGCCGTGGAGACGTAATTCTTGATGGCTGCGAGCTTGGCCTGCGCCGCGTCATCGTTGTCCTTCATGCGGTTGATGCGGCCGAAGATCTCCGACAGATCGATCGTCTCCACCGTGATGCCGCTGGTCTCGAGCAGGCGCTCAGAGTAGCGCACCGTGTTGAACGCCGTGGGACGCGCGCCGATGGCGCCGATGCGGAGGTTTTTGAGGCCCTTCACGATGCGGCAGACCTGCGAGAACCACTCGAGGTCGGCCTTGAACTCAGGCGACTGCAGCGTCTCAGTGTGCAGAGTCGTGATCGAGTACGGGATGCCGTACTGCATCAGGTTGTTGCAACAGCTCATCTTGCCGCAGAAGCTGTCACGGCGGACGGCGATCGTCATGTTGTCAGACTTATCGGGCGTGGCCTGCACCAGCACCGGAACCTTCAGTCCCGACAGACGAATCGCATCGACGATGCCGCGCTCTTCGCCAAAGTTCGGCAGCGTGACGATGATGCCGTCGATCTCTTCAGCATGCTTCTTGAACAGCTCCGCGCAGCGCTGCGATTCCGCATAGGTCTCGACCGCGCCGTACTTCGACTCTTCCGGCGTGAGCACGATCGCCCTTGCGCCTGCGGCTTCAAGTACTGCAATGATTTCTTCGCGGCCCGTCTTCGCCAGATGATCGGGGAAGAATCCGCGGTTGCCTACTACCACGCCAAAGGTCATGGTTCGCTGGGTTGCCATGGAATTACTCCTTCACTATTGCTGTGCCGCTTGCGCGGCGTTAAGAAAAAGTTGATACGCGCAGCGTCTTAGTGGCTGCGGCCTGGACGGAACTTGATGAGGTAGAACAGGCCAATCACCAGCAGCAGTGCGCCCCACCACACCGGCGTGTGCAATTGCGTCAGCTGCACACCTACCGGGTAGAGGCCTGTGGCCCACTCATAAAGCCCGTAGCCCAGCGCGAGACCGCCATAGATCACCAGCAGCACGCCGATGAAGAACCAGATTGGAATTCCCGATCCATGCATAAGTTTTTCCTCTCTTCCTGCGTGCCGCTTACCAGAACAGGATGTTCAATACTGCAAAGATGACAACCACCGCGATGCCCCAGAACCACTCGTTCTTGTAGAACGGGACGTTCTCTTCCTTCGGCAGTACGGTTGCGCCGTAGACAAGACCATTCAGCTCTTCCACCGGTCGCGGTTTCGTAAGCAGGCTTACGACAATCACCACGATCGCAGCGAAGCAGAAGGCCCACAGTGCGCGGAACACATTCTCAGCCATCGGCTTTGCATCGGCCGAGAGCGCTACCGTTGCCAGCGCCGCGGGCGTCAGCTTGACCCACATAAACAGGCCGGCAGAGAACAGGATGCCCGTGAGCAGACCAATGAATCCGGCCAGCTTCGTCGCACGCGTCCAGAACATACCCAGCAGAATCGTAGCCAGCAGCGGCGCGATGAAGATCGAGAACAGCGCTTGCACATAATCCATGATGCCGTGCGCGTGCATCACCAGATAGGCCGCACCGATGGAGATGGCCACACCGACGACAATGGCCATGCGGCCCACCATCACATAGTGTGAATCCGAACCATGCTTATTAATCAGCGGTTTGTAGATGTCGTAGGTCCACACCGTCGAGAAGGCGCTCACGTT
>DATMUN010000203.1:0-16761 GCA_035563895.1 Occallatibacter sp.
CCACCTGCCCCACCAGTAAACTCGCCACCGCCTGCAGCCATGTGAATATTCCGAACCCAAGCAGGCCGCGCGTCAGTGCACCGTGAAACATCGGTGTCAACAGTCTCACCCCAATCAGTTGCATCAATTGCCATATCTGCACCGCCAGTGCCATGCAACCCACCGCAAGCGCAGCCAGCATCACCGCACTTGCACTGCGATTCAGCGCCGGAACCAGCCGCGCCAGGGCAAGCGAGGCCACCCGCGCAAGCACGCTCACATGGATCGCGGTGCCATAGCGACCGAATGCGCGCTGCGTGCTCACGCACACCGTCTCCACAGTGCGAATCAGGGTCAGCACCGCCGCAATGCGCAGCGACCACAGTGCGTCGGAAGCAATCGCGGCATCTCCCTTTGCCATCGCTGCTGCCATCCATCGCGCTGTGCCCCAACCGATCGCCGCAATCAGCCCTCCGAGCGCAAGATGGATCCCGAGAGCGCTTCGCACTGTGTCGGCGACATCATCAGCGCGCGAGCTATCTCGCGCCTGCGCAACTGCACGAATGTTAGCGTCGCCGAATCCCGATGCCAGAACGGCTCCCGTCATCAGCGCAGCATTCGCCGTGCTCCACACGCCGAAACGCTCAATCCCCAGCCCGCGCAGAATCACAGGCGCCAGCACCAGCATGCCTGCCGGATAGGCCATGTAGTCGAGCGCCCCATAAGCAGCATTAGCAAGGTGGCGCTTCATTCGGTGGCCTCCCGCGCAATCGCGTCCCTTCCCAACGCAGTTCGCTCACTGCGTGGTTCCGCTCCCAGCCACACAAACAGCACCGCCGCCACCACAGCCACCCCTGAGTTGGCAAACATCAATGCTTGGTAGCCATACGTCATGATGCAAATCCCAGTCAACGCCGCCGTTCCCGCTTGGCACAGAGCACCGCACAGGTTTTGTAACGCCGACGCCGAACTCCGCTCAGCCTCCGGCACATGTTCCATGAGTATCTGGTAGATTCCAGGCCCGCACATGAACTGCGCAGCGAAATACAGCACGTAGCAACCGAGTGCCACAGGAAGCGCATGCGCGCTTGCGATGCACACTAGAAACACCGCTGTCCCAATTTGCGCCGCTGCCACGCCGCCCGCTTTGCCCAGCCGCTTCAACAGAAGCGGCGAACACAGCACTGCCACAAACTGCATCAACTGCGACGCCGCAAACACTGTTCCCAGTCGTCCCAGCGAAATCCCCAGCGTCTTTTGCAGATACACCGCGCCGAACATCGGAAACGATCCCGTCGCCACATTCCACAGTAGGAACGCTGGTAGAAAGCGCAGTAGGTAAGGATGAATCACCCGTACCCGAATCCGCGCACTCTCTTCGGGCCGCTTTAGCTCGAGCCTGCGCAGGGGCCACAGCCCCATCGCCACCACCACACACGCAAACAGCAATACAATCTGAATTCCACTCACCAGGCTCAAGTGCAGTCGACTCTTCGCGAGAATTTCCGGAATGTATCCGCCGGCAACACCTGCCAGTGTGCCCAGCCCGATGCCCGTTGCAAATGCCAAGCTGAAACCCGCTGTTCGATTTTCTTCGTTCGTGAGTTGCGCGATCACTGGCGAAAAGCAGATAGGCCAGCCGCACAGCGCCGCTCCGGTCGCAAACGCCAGCACATATTGCGCGGACTCCCACACCATCCAGACGCGCATCGCCGAAAGCACCGGAACCACGCTGAATGTGAACAACAATAGCGTCTGCAGCCCGTAGCGTCGTGTCATCATCATCCCGGGAATCGTGCCCACCACATTACCCAGCGTGATGCAAGCTAGTACGCGCCCGATCGCTCTCTCGTCGAAATGAATGTCGGTCAGATACAGATTGAACAGGAAGATGAACAACCCGAAGCCGAAGTCCATGCAAAATGCGACGAGGTAAAACACCCAGTATCCGCTACCGAATCGTCGCGCAAGTACGCAAAGCCTTCCATTCGAACTCTGCTCTGCGGATCGCGACAATGCAGGCTGCACTCGCATCAACTGCCCTCACGCACAAGCTGGGCGAGCCGCTCCACTGCCCAATCCAGCCGGTTATAGCGCAGCTCCAGAGTCTCTACATCCTGCAGTCCGCGCATCGCGTTCAAGTGGCGATTCATCTCATACGGCATGCATTGCATGCGCTGCCACAGATACATTTGTGCCACAGCCCGAGGGAATACAACCAATTCCTCCCGCTCCACATTTCTGCGCAGAAATACCATGTACCGCACTCGCGCAGCAGTGGACGCACGAAATGCACCTGCCACTGGAAGCGCCAACTCAATCGACGGTTTGCCAACACCCGCCCGCTGCATCACCGGTCGTCCATGAAGTTCCGCAAACAGCTCCGCGGCTGATGGCCTGAAGCGCACCTGGTGGCAGTTGCCTACCACCGTCCGCTCATCTCCGCCATGTACCAGGTAGCTGCCGTCGTCGGTCACGTACGTCCACCCCGCACGCGCACATGCATACGTGAGCGTGGTCTTGCCAGCGCCTGAGTCGCCGCACAGCAGAACGCCTTCATCGTCCAGTGCCACACAACCCGCATGAATCGCGGTTGCATACGCCGAACCGATGCTCGACATCGCCGCCGACTCCAGGAAGAAGTACTTGAAGTAGTCGCGATGCAACACTGCCGCCTGCGTTGCCCAGACCACCGCGCGCAGTTGTGCAAGATCCGTCACCATGTAGTTCTCGCCATCAGCAATGGACGAGACAATGTGATCTCGCATCCGGCAAACCGGAGTCGGCGGACAGTACGATGTCTCGCCTTCCGTCACCGTCACCCGCAGGTGAACCGGTCGCGTTTCGAATCGCTGCGCAAATCGTCTCCAGCTCTCCTCTGCCAGCTCAAGCACGAGTGGTTCATTAGTCTCAATACGTACCGGGAAGCCAAGCGGATAGAACGTCCCCACACACTCCAGCTGGACATTGGCAAGCACGGGATCGCCGGTCTCCACAGGCTCTGCATGAGCCCAGGCTTCTTTTAGCTCTTCGATAGTCAACAAATCCGTCGCGCGCGGGCGCTCCACCTTTTCCATGTCCACGCCTCGCTAGAACTGGTACTTCAGTGCCAATTGCACAATCCTTGGATTGTTCGATTTTGCCGTAATCTTTCCGAAGGCCTCGCCTGTCCCCACGATGTTCAGTGGATTCGCAAAGTTCGGCGTGTTCGTCAGATTGAGGAACTCCGCACGCACATGCACGCTGTGACTCTCGGCAATGTGTAGCGTGCGCTCCAGTGAGAAGTCCAGATTGTGCTGCCCCGCCCCCCGCACCGCACCCACGCCGCTGTTACCAAAGTCGGTGTCGCTCGCGCTCGCCGCGTTCGGAGCCATCGGCGCATTTGTAAAAGCGTTCGCGTCCAGGTAATGGGCCAGCACGCGGTCATGCAGCGACCCACTCGTAGCAATTCGTCCGCCACTCAGCTGCGCGCGATTCTCAAACGAGTAATTGCCATACACCGCGCCCGCGCTGAAATCGAGAATCGTAATCGGCGTGCCCGACTGTGCAACGAAAATACCCGCTGCCTGCCAGTCTGACGTCACCTGCCGCAGCAACCGCGGCGCATTCCGCAGTCCGGGCAGCGCATAGCTGAAATTGATTACTGCACGATGCGTTCTGTCGAAGTCCGTCGGTCCGTAGTTCTGCCGCGGATTCCGCTGATCGTTCGTGATCAGCCACAGCTCGAACACCTGGTTGCCGCTTGATCCGCTCGTCTCGTCCAGCGTGCGTGACCACGTGTAGCTCCCTTGAAACTGCAGTCCTCTACTTAGCCGTCGCGTCAAGCTCGCCTGCAGCGCGTTGTAGTTCGCCATAAACGCCGTCTCCGACACCAGCGATCCTGGCGCAACCCCCGCGTATGGCACGCGTTGGATTACGTTGTTCACGGAGTTGGTTATCTCTCCGTTGATCGCATTCTCCGGGCTCGCCAGCACTGCCTGGTTGAACTCCACGCTCCCCGCAACGTGCAGCGACCGCGTCCCCACATAGCCCACCTCTGCGAGAAGATTTCCTCCCAGCGCTGTCTGCAAGTTCACGTTGTACTCCTCTGTGTACGGATCCATCACATGCGTAGCTACGCCCACCACCGTCGGTCCGCCGCCTGGAATGCGCGGCGTAAAGATCGGATAGCTGCTCATGCTCGGGAGCAGAGGAGTAAACGGCGCGTCCAGCGAAGCCGGCCCATTCTGCGCACCAGATATGAATTGAAACGTCGAGTACGGAGCCTGCGACACGAGGCTCTCCGCCATCCCGGCAGACAGCCTGTCAAAGTAAATGCCGTATCCACCGCGCACAATCAGCTCCGGCCGCCGGGCAATCTGCAGCGCGAATCCAAGGCGAGGCGACACATCGGTAAAGCGCGTTGCCCACAATCCACGTCGACCTGTCTTCACTACGCCATCTGGCAGCACGCCCGTGTAGTTCGATGGCGCCACATATCCGCTCAGCGTTCCCTCAGGAGGCGCATCCAACGTTGCCAATGCGGGATCGAACGTCACCAGCCAGCCATGCACTTCCGAAGGCGGCCCAAAGATTTCGTACCGGAGTCCCACGTTCAGCATCAGCCGCGGCGTCATCTTGAAGTCGTCCTGTGCGAATGATGCAAAGTCGTTATACCGTTCGTCTTTGCGGAAGATGCCGGAGCTGCCGTTGCTCAATGTCACGTTGCTCAGCCCGTCCGGGCTGCCATTCTGCGCCGCACTCTCGCCAAGCAGAAAATCACTGAACGTCCTGATATCCAGCAGGCCATCGAGTGAGAACGGCGCATCCACCATCACCTGGTGCCGCTTCACTTCTCCACCCGCGCGCAGATAATTTCTGCCGCGTATCAGCGAGACCGTGTCCTGTGCAATAAAGCTGTTTGTCCGCTGCGCCTGTGAGGGCGTGCCTGCATCTCCAATCGTGAAGAGCCCGTCGATCGTAATGCCCGGCGCGGATATTGCACTACCTGAAAGCCCCGTCGGAGAAACAGTGCCGACGTCCGCCGTGCTGATCGGGTTCGCAACCGCGGCAACGCCGTCAAAGCGCATGTAGCCAAGCCGCGCCACATTCACCAGCGCCGCACTCACCGTGTGTGTGTCAGACACGACGGCCATCACGTTCTTGTCCACTTCGTTCGTTCCCCAGCCCGGCACGTTCGCCGCATTCAGTGAGAACGGCTGAAGTGTAGGCGCACGCGAGTAGAACACCCGCGCCGCCAGCACGTTCTTCGCAGTCAATATCTGATCGAGGTTGAGCGTGTACTGACCCTCTCGGTAGCTGGCCGGAGTCGCAAACGTCGACTCGCCAATCGGCATTGTCGTTGGATCGCTGCTCGGCAGCACGATCTGCGGATTCGGAATCGCGTACTTCCCGTTGGCGAACTTGTGGTTCAGTAGCGCAAGCGCTACCGGATGAATGTTCGATCCATCACACTTCAACTGCGTGCCGCCCGCAAACGTTGGATATGCGCAGAACTGCGCGCCCAGCGTGGCCGCTGAGCGATCGTCTGTCAGTTGCGGCAGATTCGTCGTTACCACATCGCCCTCGCCGTTGCTCGAGTGCAAGCCTTGATACGCCGCAAAGAAGAACGTCCTGTCACGTACCACCGGACCGCCCAGCGCAGCGCCAAACTGGTTCTGCTTAAGCACCGGCCGCGGTTGCCCCGTCAATTTTGCGAAAAAGTCGTTCGCGTTCAACAGATCGTTGCGCAAAAACTCCCACGCTCTGCCGTGCCATTGGTTCGAGCCTGACTTGCTCACCACGTCGACATTCGCGCCTGTCCCGCGTCCATAGGTCGCATCGTAGTTCGCAGTCTGCACCTTGAACTCTTCAATCGTGTCCGGCGCCGGAATCGCTACACCTACTTCCTCCAGGTCATTCATCGCCGAGTTCTGCGCAAGGTTGTTCGCATCCACGCCGTTGAACTGGATATTGTTGGCCGTCGTCTTGCTTCCGTTTGCCATCACATTCTGCGTGCCACGGCCCAGCGTCGTCGCATCAGGCAGCCCCACAATCACGCCCGGCGAGAGCGACAGAATCTGCGTGAAGTTTCGGTTCGCAAGCGGCAGCGATTGAATTGCTTCTTCGTCCACAGCACGCCCCAGGGTCGAGCTCTCCGTATCAGCAAGCTCTCGCGTAGCGGTCACCTCAATCGTCGTTGTGCCTGTCGCGATCTCCAGTCGAAAATCGAGCGTGCTGGTTTCGCTCACCACCACCGCAACGTTCTCCGCTCGTGCCTCTGCAAATCCTTGCGCAGATGCCGTCACCGTATACGAGCCTGGCATTAGCAAAGCCGCGCCAAACGCTCCCGCGCGCGAGGTCATCACGGTTCTCGTCGCACGGGTAGCTCTGTTCACGAGCAGCACCGTCGCATTCAACACTGGCTGGCCGCTCTGGTCCACAACCGTTCCGCGAATTGCCCCAGTTCCCGGCGCCTGCGCCTCAAGCGCAACCGCGCAGAAAGCGGACCCAATCGCCAGCACTAACGCCCATTGCGCAAATCGCTTCATCATGTACCCACTCGCCGCCAGCTTACGAGCGACACAAACACGATTTGTCAGCAGCCTGTCTTTGCATTGTCATTTCAGTGCGTAACGCGCCATTCGCACAGGCGCCGATGACAGGTATCGATACACAAACGACGGTGGTTTGATGAACTCCGTAAGGAATGAATCATCAGACACGGAGCAGGGGCCTGCAATTCTTCGCCTGGAGTTAATTGGGGGCCTCATCGCCGAGGTGCTCTTCAAATCCGACAGCTGGGGATTTGTTGGCGACAGGTGGCATCGCGTGGACAGACTGCGTATGACTATTGCCAATAGAGCCAAGCGCACCGAGCCTGCAGTATGAGCTATAAGTCTTTGTGGAATGCGACTCATGCGTTCATTCAAGGTCAAACAAGGACTGCTGCACGTTCTGCACGGGAGCCCTTTTCTCCTGTAGTTGAAGCATTCATCTCTTCACTTGGGAAAATGCGTGCCAAATGCAATGGAAGCCGTGGGGTTGGCGCAAGATACTCCGCGTACTCGCTGGGCTCCAGAATTCTGGGTTGATAGCATGAATCTGCAGCATGACCTCGTTGGACACGCCGGTCAAGATCGAGAAAGTCTGTTCCCACCGGCCCGTATTCGGATTGAGCCACGGCGACCACAGTCCCGCTATACTGAACAGCGCCGTCACGAATGATGCCGTGCTCATTCTTTCCACTGAAAAGGGACTCCCAGACTCGCAAGCAGAGAAATCCGCTCGATTTCGAGTGCTTGCACTAAATGGCGTCTGCTCTCCAGTTCCTTTTCGAGGAGAAGCCGCGCGAATGTGGCGGGAAATACGAGGACTTTGCAGGATTCTCTCGTGGAGACGAGATCTTCGTGACTCTATGGCGGAGGGAGAGGGATTCGAACCCCCGGTACCCGCTAGGGTACAACGGTTTTCAAGACCGCCGGTTTCAACCGCTCACCCATCCCTCCGCGGAAAGGTGCGACCTGTCTCTTAGTGTACTTCACCCTGTGATTGGATGAGAACAAGCCTCTGAAAACTAGCGGGCGGGACTGAGGTCTGGGGTGGTAAAAAGGAGAGCGTGGTACGGCGCGCAAAATCCGAGAAGGGGCTTCAGCCAGGGCAACCGATCAGCCTTCGTACGCTCGGCGAGTACCTGAATCTCTCGCCTGCGACCATTTCGCTGGTCTTGAATAATGCTCCCGGTGTGAAGTCGATTCCGCAGGACACGCGGGACAGGGTGACTGCGGCAGCGAAGAAGTTTGATTATCGGCCGAGTTTCTATGCACGGTCACTGCGGAAGCGGCAGAGTTACACGGTAGGCGTGCTGGTGCCGTCGCTGAACGATGGCTATGCAATGCACGTGCTGGATGGCGTGGAATCGCTGTTGATCGAAGAAGGCTACTTCTACTTGACGGTGAGCCATCACCGCAAGCCTGATCTCATTGAAGAATATCCGCGCCTGTTGGTGGACCGGTCTGTGGAGGGATTCATCCTGATCGACACGCCGGTGGAGAAGAGCCTGAACTTGCCGGTCGTTTCGGTGGCAGGGCATCGCAAGGTAGAGGGTGTAACGAACGTGGTGCTCGACCAGAAGCGGGCTGCGGAACTGGCTCTGCGGCATCTGTACCAGTTGGGGCATCGCAAGATCGCATTCATGCGCGGCGGTAGCCACAGCTCGGATGCGGACGACCGCTGGAATCATCTGATGGCGGTGGCTCGCGAATTGAAGGTGGCCGTACCGCAGGAGTTTGTTGCACAGGTGCAACTGAGGGTTTCGACTCCGGAGCTGGGCTATGGCCCGGCCAACGAGTTGATCCAGCGCTGCGGCGACTTCACGGCGATTGTCTGCTACAACGATCTGGCTGCGATTGGCGCCATTCGCGCGTGCGTCAATTATGGGCTGCGCGTGCCTGAAGATGTTTCGATTGTGGGCTTCGACGATATCGAGAGTGCGGCTTTTCACAATCCGAGCCTGACGACCATTCGCCAACCGCTGGCTCAGATGGGGACCGTGGCTGCGCGTATCCTGCTGCAACGGATTCGCGGACAGGCGACGTTCCCTGACATCGTCCCGATTACGCCGGAGATTGTGATCCGCGAGTCGAGCGCACCGCCGAATCCAAAGCGGGTGCGGACGAAGCGGCCCTAGGACAAGGAATGCCCCAACAAACCAAGACACCTGGATGGTGGACACAGGCAGTGCTGCACCCCGCGTTTGCGCTGACGGGCGTGGCGCAGGCAATTGGCGGACCGTTGCTGCCTTCGCTGGCGCCGGCGTTCCACCTGAGCGATAGCGAGTCCGGGCTGCTGTTCCTGTTGTATTTTGCGGGGACTTCGACGGGACCATTCTTCTATCGCGTGAACTATGCGAAGACGATCGTCCGCGGCTATGTGGCGATGGCGGCGTGCTGCATTGCGTTGGCGCTGGTGGGGCACGTGCTGCTGGCTCCCATGTTTTTGTTGTTTGGCATGAGCGTGGGAATACCGATGTCTGGCGGCAACCTTTACGTTGGGCGTGCATTTGTAGAGGGGCGCGCGGCGATGCTGACGCTGCTGAACTTCAGCTGGAGTGCGGGAGCGCTGGTGGCGCCGTTGCTGGCCGCGCGGGTGCTGGTGCATCACAGCTATCGCACAGCCTATCTGCTGCTGGCCGCGATGGCACTGATTGCTGCGGTGAGTTGCCTGGCGGCGCTGCCGGAGGTGCCCGAGCCCGAACATGCGGAGGCGGAGAAGCACGGGGCTACGGCGCTCTGGCTGATCTCTCTGTTTGCGCTGGCGGCGTTCCTGCAGGTGGGTGTTGAAGATATCTCGCTAACCTGGCTTGCTACGTTCACACAGCGTGCGAGCGGCGTGGGAGTTGCTGCTGCTGCGGCTACGTCGTCGCTCTACTGGACCGGCTTTCTTGTGTCGCGCGGATTCTCATCTGTGCTGTTGTTGCGCGCAAAAGTCGTATATGTATTTCGCGGTGCGGTGGTGCTGGCGCTCGGGTCCGCGGGCGTGCTGGCATTCTCGGCGTCGGCGTCTGCGCGCATGGTGGCGATGTTTGTGCTCGGCGCGGCATTGGCGCCGATCTACCCGCTGATACTTGCCGAGTTTTTCTCGCGTGCGCGGCACACGCTGGATTCACGTTGGGTGATGACACTGTCTGGGTTTGGCGGTTCGATTCTGCCGTGGCTGGCGGGGTGGATCTCGACGCAGACGGGAAATATCCGCATGGGGCTGCTGACAATTCCTGCTGCGTTGATCGTGATGGCGGTGGTGTTGGAGGCGTTTCCGAAGGCGAAGCTGGCCGAAAGTTAGGCACAGCCAGAGATGAGAAAGGGGAGCCATTGCGGCTCCCCTTTTGTGTTGTACGGATGGAACGACTACTTCTTGCTCTGAAGTTCGTCGGCGAGCGGGCCGGCGTCGTAGAGCTTGCGCAGGCCTTCGATCATGCCCGCGGAGTGAACGGCGACGGCGCGATTTTTCGAGCCGTCGTAGACGAAGTTGCCTGCGAGCGATTCGATGTTGCCGTCGAAGATAAGGCCGACGAGTTCACCATCGCGGTTCACAACCGGGGAGCCGGAGTTGCCGCCGATGATGTCGCCCGTGGAAACGAAGTTGAGCGGCGTTGTCAGGTCGAGCTTGTCGCGGCCTGCTGTTTCCTTCGCAGTTAGATCGAACGGAGGCTTGTTGCTGAAGCTGGCGGCGCGGTCGTAGAGGCCGTAGAAGGTGGTGAAGGGCGGAGCGACAGTGCCGTTGTAGGGATAGCCCGCGACCGTGCCGTAGCTCAGCCGCAGTGTGAAGGTGGCGTCGGGATAGGCGTTCTTGCCGTAGACGAGGAAGCGCGCTTCGCCAAGCTTTTCGCTGGCTGGCGTGATGGTGCCGGAGATGGAGCGGATGTGCTCAGTGAGAGCGCGGGCGATAGGATCGGCACGGCGTGCGGCGACGATCATCGGGTCAGTGGATGCAGCAATGGCATCTGCACCGCCCTCGAGCAGAGCCTTGCGCACGGCTGGGTCAGCGAGCCTGGTACCGTCTACGAGCGTGGCGACGGTCTTGTCGATGTCACCGTCAGGCGCGATGGCCTTGAGGTATGCATCGTCCTTGCCGAGTTTCTCTGCGTCGAGTTTGAGTGCTGCGGCCATGAACAACTTTTCTGTGGTGGGATACACGGGTGCGGGCGAAAGCAGCTGGAACTTCAGCGACTCCAGGCCTGCCTCATGGAACTGAGCGAGGCGATCGCCGTCGGGCTTCTTGATCTCGGCTGCGTATTGCACGAGCGTGAGCGCGATGGAGAACAGGCGGCTGTCTGTACGGCGGAAGATCTGCGTCTTGATCTCAGGCTTCAGCTTTTCTTCACCAGACGCGATGGTCTGCCATGCGTCGCCGTACGTCTTCTTCCATTCTGGGTTTGCGGCAACCTTGGTGCGGAAGTCGGTTTCCTCGGCTTGCTTCTTGGCGACGATGGCTTTGTCAGCTAGTGCGTCGATACGGCCGAGATAGACTTTGAGACTGTTTTGTAAACCGAAGATAGTGGAGCCGACGAGGCGCGCGTTTTCTGGGCTCTGTGCGGCGAACTCCTGCGCGACGGCGATACGGCGCTTGAGGTACTCGGTCATAGCGGGCTCGATCACGTCGCGTTCAATGTCGAGCTGGGACATGGTGATCTGGCGAGCGGTGGAGCCGGGGTGGCCGCTGATGAAGATGAGCTCGCCGGGAGCTGCGCCGTTTGCGCTCCACTTCAGGTAGTTGTCGGTATGCAGCGGTTTGCCGTTTTCGTAGACGCGGAAGAGCGCCATGTCGAGGTCGTAGCGCGGATAGGTGAAGTTATCAGGATCGCCGCCGTAGAAGGCGGCCTGTTGCTCGGGTGCGAAGACGAGGCGCACGTCAGTGTAAGCCTTATAGCGGTAGAGCCAGTACTCACCGCCGTGATAGAGCGAGACGACATCGGAGCGGAGACCGGTTTTATCTTTGCTCTCCTTCTCGATGGCTGCGATCTCGGCTTCGCGGGCTTTGATGGCCTTGGTAGGATCGGTAATGCTCTTGGCTGCGCCTTGCACGCGCGCGGTTACGTTCTCAGTGGAGACGAGCACGTTGACTTCGAGGTCGGGCGACTTCATCTCCGCGTCGGGCGTACGCGCATAAAATCCGTCGCGCAGGTAGTCGTGCTCAGCGGTGGAGTTCTTCTGCAACTGGCCACGGGCGACGTGATGGTTGGTGAGCAGCAGGCCGTTAGGACTGACGAAGGAGCCGGAGCCGCCGTCGTTGAGCCGCACGCTCGACAGGCGAACATGATCGAGCCAGGCTTGTGTGGGATGGAAGTTGTACTTCTCTGCAAGTTGCTTGAGCGGCAGATTGTCGAAGGTCCACATGCCTTCTTCAGCCGGGAGTGTGGAAGCAGCGCCGACGAGCAGCGCGGTAGACAGCAGGATTAAAGGGCGGAATTTTGCTGCGAACATCGATTCCCTCATGAAGGATGAAGTACGAGATGGTGAACGCACCCGTTCCATCGAGCGCGCGGCCAATCCTTCATAATACGCCGCGGCCTCCCCGAAGGGGGCCGCAGGACGGTCAGCAGGGGGAAGCCTTAATCGCAGGTGAGGCCGGAGGCTCTGGAGGGAGCGAGATATTGGAGGTGCTGGCCGCGTATGTGTCGTCGCCGCCGTAGACGGCCTTTAATGTATAGGTGCCTGCCGTGCTGAATGTGGTGGTCTGTGTGGCCGTGCCTGAGCTGAGCGTACCTGTGCCGAGCGAAGTTGAACCTTGATAAAGGTGACCGTGCCGGTAGCAGCGGAGGGCGACACCGTGGCTGTGAGCGTGACGCTTGTGCCGGTGGTGACTGTGGAACTGGAGAGCGCGAGCGATGTGGTGGTGGATGTGGCGGAACTACTGGAAGAGCTATTCGTGGTGACGCTGGAGCAGCCTGCAAGAGTGAGGAGAGCAAAGGCGATGCAAGGTGCGAGCAGTTTGGACGTTCGGGCAGATAAGAGCATTTTGAGATCCCCTTCGACGAGCTGAGAGGAGAGAGGAGCGAGGGAGAAGCGCGCAACGAATGTTCCGAGTACACTCAGCGGTCTTCGAGGCAATCGCTTCGCGGTCTTCACATAAGCGATGTGCAGCGGAGATGCGGCGCATGCACGCGGCCGATCAGCAGACTGCTCTTCGCTGTTTTGTGGGTTGTGGTTAGTGAGGGAATTGAGCACAGCAGGCGCGAAAAAATAAAAGCGCAAATAAAGGCCGGAACAGCATAGCTGTCCCGGCAGCGTGGAATGGGCGGTCCTATTTTTGCGGCAGTACTAAAATCTCAATGCCGGAGGCGGCATCTTTTTGGCGGAAGATCTGCTCGGTGGCTTTCTGGAACTGCTCGGGCGTGGCGGTTGGAATGTCGGTGAAGGTCTGCGGATTGCGATCGGTGAGCGGAAACCACGAGCTCTGCACCTGCACCATGATGCGGTGGCCGCGGCGGAAGGTGTGGAAGAGGTCGGGCATGGCGAAGTCGATCTCGGTCATCTTGCCAGGGACGAGCGGCTCGGGCTTCTCCCAACTCGAGCGGAACTTTGCGCGCATGGGCTCGCCGCGCAGGAGCTGTTGATAGTTGCCCATGAGCAGTGGCGGCGCATCGAGCAGGCGCTTGTTGCGATGCGGCGTTTCTTCAGCGTCGGGATAGTCGCCTGGGTAGACATCGATGAGCTTGACGACGAAGTCGGAGTCGGTGCCGGAGCTTGCGATCTTGAGCTTCGGCGAGATGGGGCCGGCGATGGTTACGTCTTCGGTGAGCGGGTCTGTCTCATACACGGCCACGTCAGGCCGGGTGCTGGCGAAACGCTGATCGTCGACCATGTAGCGTTGCGGCACGGTGTCTGTCGTGTATCCGACGAAGGGCACGGGGTGGTTGGGATCGCTGACATAGGAGTCGACGGCGGAGGCTTCAGCAGGTGCGTCAAAGCTGAGCTTGCCGTTGGCGTGGAAGTAGAGAGTCTTTGCTGTGGCGGCCTTGGGCGGCCAGGCATCGAAGCTGCGCCAGACGTTTGTGCCTGTCTCGAAGACGACGGCTTTGGGTTGCGCTGCGCCTTTGCCTTTGAGGTAGTGCTCGAAGAAAGGGAACTGTACATTCTTGCGGAAGTAATCGCCGGTCTTTGCGTTGAAGGTGACGTCGCCGAGATGGTCGCCATCGCTGCGCGCCCAGCCACCGTGCACCCACGGGCCTTCGACGATCGTGGTGGGCGTCTCCGGGTTGAATTTGTTGATCGCGTAGAAGGTACGATAGGGGCCGCTCAGGTCCTCAGCGTCATACCATCCGCCGACGACGAGCACGGCGCACTTCACGTTCTTCATGTGCGGTGAGAGATCGCGGGCTTTCCAATAAGCATCGTAGGTGGTGTGCTTGGCCTGGTCTGTGAAGAGCCAGTTCGAGCCCTTGAGGTAAAGCTTGTCGAGGTTGGCGATGTTGCCTGCATCGAGATAGAAGCGGTAGTGGTCAGGCGTGCCGAAGTCGAAGCCGACGGTGTCGTGCGGTGTCTCGGGATTGTGGCTCGGCGTGAAGAAGGTGTAGAAGCCGAAGTTGGCTTCGAGCATGAAGGCGCCACCATGGTAGGCATCATCGCCGAGGAAGAGATCGGTCATGGGCGCTTGCGGGCTGGCGGCGACAAGTGCGGGGTGTGAGTCGATGATGGAGGCCGATGTATAGAAGCCGGGGTAGGAGATGCCCCAGATGCCCACTTTGCCGTTGTTGTTCTCAATATGCTTGAGCAGGAACTCGATGGTGTCGTAGGTGTCGGATGCGTCGTCGATATCGCTGGGAGATTTCTTGTCGTCGATGTGCGGACGCATCTCTTGAAACTCACCTTCGCTCATCCAACGGCCGCGCACGTCCTGGTAGACGAAGATGTATCCTCCCTTTTCAAATTCATCTGACGGGCCGAGGCGCTTGGGATACTGATCCTCACCGTAGGGGCCGACGCTGTAGGGTGTGCGATCCATCAGGATCGGATACGGGCCGTGATCGTCGGGGAAGGCAGAAACCTTGGGCACATAGACGGCGGTGAAGAGGTGCTTGCCGTCGCGCATGGGAATGCGGAACTCGTACTTGGTGTAGTGGGCGCGCACGAAGTCTTCTTGCGGCTGGTCGCTTGCGGGGGTCTGAGCAAAAGCAGCGGTGAAGGCTAGGCACAGGCCTGCGACGGCGACCGCGAGGCGGCGGGGATGGAGCATGTGTGAGTTCTCCCTTTGAGACTCAAGCATAAAGGACGGACGCCCGCAGTCCTTATCTGGGCGAGGGCGCGGTTGATTCGCCGTTTATTTGCTATGCGGTTTTCTGGATTCAAGGGCTTGCGGGCGCGCGGACGCAGATTCCTCATGGCTCCCTTATGGTCGGCGTGATACAAGCAAGAGAACAGAGAACAACCGGAGGGGGTCAGCGGACGGGCCGGAGCGGACAGTGCAACAGGCTGTGCGAACTGGAACCGTCGCAGCTCTTTTTAGCTGTTCGCTGAATTCTCTTCTAAGGACATCTCAGCGCGCATGGGTGCCGGTCTTCCTGCCGAGGTGGAAACGCTCTTCGGAGATTATCCGCTGGACCGCGCGTTCGACGAGATGCGCGAATCCACCGGAGCGGTTCGTCCCCACTACATGGCTCTTGCCGAGGCGCTGGCCAAGCTGCCGCCTGAGGAGCTTGAGCGTTCGAAGCAATCAGCGGAACTGTCGTTCCTGACGCAGGGGATCACGTTTACGGTTTACGGCCGCGAAGAAGGCACTGAGCGAATTTTTCCTTACGATCTGTTGCCGCGAATTGTGACGGCTGCTGAGTGGGACCACGTTGAGCGCGGACTGACGCAGCGCATCACGGCACTGAATCTGTTTCTGCGCGATGTCTATTCGGATGGGAAGATACTGAATGACCGCGTGGTGCCACGCGACCTGGTCTATAGCTGCAAGCACTATCGCAGGCAGATGCGCGGGCTGCAGGTGCCACGCAACGTGTATATCTCCGTCGTTGGTTCGGACCTGCTACGGCTGGACTCGGGCGAGTTTTGCGTGCTTGAGGACAATCTTCGCGTGCCGTCGGGCGTGAGTTACATGCTGACAAACCGGCGCGTGATGAAACGGACATTTCCGCATCTGTTTCATAGCTACGGTGTGCGCCCGATCGAGCACTATCCTCAGCTGCTGCTCTCGACGCTGCGCTCGCTAGCGCCAGAGGGGCGGCCTGAGCCGAACATCGTACTGCTTACGCCGGGCGTGTTTAATTCGGCGTACTTCGAGCATACGTATCTTGCGCGCCAGATGGGCATCGACCTTGTGGAAGGCCGCGATCTGGTTACACACGACAATGTCGTCTACATGCGCACGACGGATGGGCTGAAGCGCGTGGATGTGATCTATCGCCGCGTGGACGACGACTTCAGCGATCCGCTGGTATTTCGCGGGGACTCGGCTCTGGGGTGTGCGGGTTTGTTCAATGCCTATCGCGCTGGCAACGTGACGGTGACGAACGCGTTTGGCACGGGACTTGCCGATGACAAGGCGGTTTACGCATACGTGCCGCGCATCATCAAGTACTACCTGGACGAGGATCCGATTCTGCCGAATGTGGAGACGTTTCTTCTGACTGAGGAGAAAGATCGCAAGCACGTGCTGGCGAATCTAGACAAGCTGGTGGTGAAGGCCGTGGGCGAGAGCGGCGGCTACGGGATGTTGATCGGTCCGCAGTCAACGGCGCAACAGCGCGAGGAGTTTGCGCGGCAGATCGAAGCGAATCCACGGAACTATATCGCTCAGCCTACGCTGGCGTTTTCGCGTGCGCCTTGCCTGATCGGCAGTCATCTGGAGCCGCGGCACGTGGATCTGCGGCCCTACATTCTCTTCGGAGACAAGGTGAATATTGTTCCAGGCGGCCTGACGCGCGTAGCGCTCGAGAAGGGGTCGCTGGTAGTGAATTCGTCGCAAGGCGGTGGCAGTAAGGACACATGGGTACTAGAAGCGCAGTAAGACTCGCAGTTCGGGAGAGTACGACGATGCTTTCGCGCGTTGCCGACAGCCTGTACTGGATGAGCCGCTACCTGGAGCGGGCAGAGAATACTGTGCGCCAACTCGATGTGGCGATGAGCCTGGCACTGGACGCAGGCAGCGGCAGCGCGGAGAAGCGCTGGCAGCAGCTGGTTGCAGCGCTGGGCAACCCTCCCGGCCTGCTTTGGAGCGGTGATCTGGACGCGATGGCGTCTCGTCTCGTCTTCGATACGGTAAACGGCGCGTCAGTGACCTACTGCGTGAATGCCGCGCGGG
>DATMUN010000204.1:0-2913 GCA_035563895.1 Occallatibacter sp.
GGGGGAGCCGAAAGCGGTTTGCGCCGAAGGTGTTGGTTTCCAGGATCTCCGCGCCAGCCTGCAGGTACTCCTTGTGGACAGCGAGGATGAGGCTGGGGTCCGAAACATTGAGCTCGTCGTAGCAGCGATTGATGAAGACCCCGCGTGCGTAGAGAACGGTGCCCATTGCGCCGTCTGCAAGTGCAGGACGGCTGGCGAAGATGTCGGCGAACGTAGCCATTCTTCTGCAATGCTATGCCAAGGGGTTCCGCCGCGCCAGCCAGCAGGGTTGCTTTGTTATACTTCGGGAGTCTAAAGCAGTATCGGCACGGTTTATGGTGTGGTCCGTTTGGGCTGGCCTTATGTGGTTCCTGTGCCGCATTTTTGGTTCAAGTTTGGGCTGCGGAGTGCTCCGCGCTTTCCATCGAGGTATGGGATTTTGAAGAAGAGAAGTCTGTGGTTGAGTGCGGCTGGAGCCTTGGCGATTGCGTTTGCGCTGGCAGGATGCGGTTCAACGACCTATTTTGCCGGTCGTACCTTGCCGCCCAGCGGGCTGACCTACCGGGTGATGATCGCCATTCAGAATGCAGGTGTGCTCTCCAAGGGCGCATTGTCGATTGTGGATGCGTACTATGACACGCGGTACAAGTACAACGACACGAGCGTCACGTTCTCCATCAGCGGGTTTTCAGGTGGATTGCCGGTATCGATTCAGAACATGCCAGAGGAAGAGATTGGCGGCGTGTATGGCTCGAGCGATGGCAGCTTCTCCATCATTAGCTACAGCAAAGAGAGCGGGACCGCGATCAAGGGGTTGGGCAGCACCTCTTCGAGCATCTTCATAACGCGCAACGAGGCGCTCGTTTTCGCGGCGAATGAGACCTCGCACGTGATCAGCGTGATCAGCCCCTCAGCGGGTGCACTCGTTACCTTGAGCCTGCCTGGCGTTTACAAGCTCAGCGTCAATCCTGGCGGGACCTCAGTTCTGGCTTTTGTGCAGAACTCGAACTACGTGTACTACCTGCGCGAATTGTCCGAAGCGCAGACGCTGGCTTATGCAGGTGGATCGTCCAACTGGCCGAAGGCGGCCGTGGACTGTGAGCCTCAGGCGGCTCCCGGCTGGTGCTTGATGCAGGCGCAGAGCCCGGATGCGACTGACTCGACGGGTACCGCGTACGGAGCTCCTCTGGCGTTCGATCGCCCGGTCAAAGCTCTTTTCTCCTCTGACGGCGCCACGGCTTACTTGCTGAATTGCGGCGCGGAGTGTGGCGGATCAACTTCGTCCGTTTCGCTGTTGCCCGTGGCCCCAATGATCTTCACGACGAATCAGTCCTCAGGATCGCTGCCCAAGACGGGTGCGGCGACGACAATTTCGATTCCTGGCGGCGCAAGTAACGCGCTTATCTCGTCAACCACGATGTATGTGGTCGGCCAGCAACTGTTGAGCGACGGGTTGTTCACTGGTAACCTGACCGTGGTGAACCTCAACAGCAATGCGGTTACTTCTTCTACATCCATCAGCGACGGAATTGCCGGCGGCGTGAGCCGTATGATCCTTGCGGACGACAATACGCTATGGATCGCCATGACGAAGTGCACGAACGGCGAACGTTATGCCCAGGGTGAGGACTACGGCTGCCTGACGATGTACAACACGTCGAGCAACTCCGTGACGATGATTGAGCCTTACAAGGGCGACGCAACCGGCATTGCTGCGGTGACCGGCCTGCACAAGCTTTACGCTGCTGAAGGTGGGCAGGTATACATCTTCAGCACCACCGATGGCTCGTCCATCAACAACCAGTACGTGACGGTGACCGGAACGGCCTGGGATGTTGCCTTCATGGATGCGACCACCGACTCCAACAACACTGTCTATTGAGATTGAGCGATGGCCGACACAGATGCTTTCCAGGCTGACGTGCTGGCCATCGCCGCTCATCGCGATGACGTAGAGCAGACCTGCGGCGGAACCCTGCTGCGAGTGGCTGCGCGCGGTCTTCGCACGGCTATTCTCGATTTGACGCGGGGCGAGGCTGGCACACGCGGCACGGCAGAAGAGCGCGGCCAGGAAGCTAGCGAGGCTGCTCGGCTGTTAGGAGTCGGCTGGCGCGAGGCGCTGGATTTGCCCGACGGGAACGTCGAGAATACCCTGGAAAATCGCATCAAGATAGCGCGAGTGCTGCGTGAGCTGCGTCCGCGTGTTGTGATTCTGCCCTATTGGCAGGCCCGGCATCCAGATCACGCAACTGTGGCGACGTTGGGGTATGAGGCTTGCTTCCTGGCCGGGTTGAAGAAGATCGATACTGGATTGCCACCTTTTCGGCCGTTCAAGATTGTGTATGCGAGCCTTTACGCAGATGTGCGGCCGAGTTTCATCGTAGACATCACTCCGTTTATCGAGCAGCGTCACGCGGCGCTGATGGCATACAAGTCGCAGTACGCAGCACAGCCAGAGAGCGGCGGGCTATTTGTGCCGCCAGAGGAGATTCGCGAGCGTACGTTTGCGGAGGCCCGGCATTATGGCTTGCTGGCAGGCGTGAAATACGGTGAGCCTTTTGTGCAGAAAGAAGTCGGCCTCGTGGATGACTTGACGCTGATCCCCGTGCAGTCCATCTGAAGCGTCATTATTTATTCTTATCAAAACGTAAAATAGAATAACTTTACGTGATGGCCAGCTCTTTCGCTAGAAACGAGTAGGGAGAGGGTGATGACGCAGACCTGGAATGCGGAAGCATACGCGAAGAACGGGGCGTTTGTGCCTGGGATGGCCGGCGAGGTGGTTGAGTGGCTCGCGGCGAAGCCGGGTGAACGGATTCTCGATCTGGGGTGCGGCAACGGGGCGCTGACTGCGCAGCTGGCAGCAGGAGGCGCGCGCATGTCCGGTGTGGATGCATCTGCGCAGATGGCTACCGCTGCGCGCACTCGCGGGCT
>DATMUN010000205.1:0-2582 GCA_035563895.1 Occallatibacter sp.
CCGCCATGCATGTCCGTCCACGCAGCCCACACGCTCATCGTTCCGGCGATCACGAGCCATACATAGGGCAACCGTACAAAGATCGGGAAGCTTGGATGCACGCCCAGAGTCTTAGCTGCCGCGTGCGGCCTCTCAAAGAAACGCAGCGCACCAGCACACGCCACTGCACCAGCTGCAATGAGCAGTACAGCAGCCCTCACGGCTCCAGCCTCTCCAAGCAGAACCCCCGCCGCATCCAGGGCCAGCGCCATGCCGAACAACCGCTGCCGTAGCGGAGCTAGCCCCAGAAAGACCGGCAGCCAGCGCGCAGAAAAGCCCCACACCACCGGCGCCAGAAAACCCCAGCCCAACAGCACAAGATAGCGCTGGTCCAGCGCATGCGGGAAGGACGGAGTCACACCAGCAAGCGCCAGCCGCACGCACTCGGCAAAGTTGAAGATCACCACAGCCGTGAGCCCCACCGTGCTCATCAGCACCGCAATCATCCACAACTCCATACCAGCTTTTTTGCTCTGCTCTTCAGCCTGTCCTGGCCGCTTGTGATGCATCGCCGCCGAGAGAAACAGTAACATCGTCAGCAATTCCATCCCTGCCGACAGAGGGACGAGCACCTGCCAGTTCCATTCGTAAATGTTGGCGAACCATCTAAGCGCTACGCCACTCGTCCACAGGACAAAACACGCTAGCGGCACATGCAGCGCGTTGCGACCGCGTCCCGGCTGTGAATAGAAACCAATGCCGAGTATGAAGCTACCGATCCAGCCGAAGACCTGTGCGTGTCCGTGCCCTTCCATCCACGCCGCCGGCAGAAATGCCGAGCCGTGGTGCGCGCTAATCGCAAGCAGATTCGAAAAGCCAAGCAGCGTGCCCGGCAGCGCCATGAAGAAGAGCCCTGCTACGATCCAGGCGCGCAGCATCAGGCTCTTCTTCCGCTCGCGTGTCACCACCTCCGCACTCTGAGCTGATGTTTGCGATACAACAACAAACTCGTTCTGCGCTCGGGCAGCCATGACTACCTCCTTGCGTTCAGCCGGACTTCCGCTTCAATCGCGCGCGGAAACAGCAGATCGTTCTCGAGATGTACGTGATGATTCAGGTCGTTCTCAAATGCCGCAAGACCAGCATGGAATGCGCTATTTCTTGAGCACGCCCACTCGGGCGCCTGAAACCCATGAGTTAGCCCACGTATCTCACTCACAATTCCCTGGGCTGCGTCATGCTCTTGCACCATCATTGAAATCGGCTGGCCTACTGAGCGAAAACACGCCGCAGGCGCACTCGCATGAACCTCGACGGCCTCTTCCAGTTGCACGATGTAAGGAAACAGTACCTGTTCTTCTTTCTCCAGGTGCGCAAACATCTCCGCGCGCAAATCTTGCAGTAGCCTGGCCACAGCCTTGTACTCCGGCGCCTTCTCTCCATGCTTAGTCGCGATCCTCTGCGAGAGCTCGGCGAAGCGCGGCAGTTCCTGGCGAATGGTCTGATGGTGCGTACGCACAATATGCTGAATCAGGCGCGTCATCGAGTAGCTTTCGAGGTTCGGCGCGAACGCACCGTGCGCACGCAATTCAGCGTCAGCCAATTTTTCCAGAACCTGATCTACGGATAGCTGCAACTCAGCGCACGCCTGCGCGAGCTCCGCATCGCTTTGCGTGCAAAGGTTGATTTCGAAGCGTTCAAGAACCGCAGCAGCCGAAGGCTCTGCAGTCACAATTTCACGAATGGACTGGGTGGCGATGGGCATAATCACTCTCCACTGCCCACACTAGCCAAAGCAAAGTTGCTCCACAGCGACTTTGGTCACTCGCAGAGAGATTCGGTTAGCCCTCGAGCAGGATGCTCAACCCCTTCAGGTCCTTCACTACAATCTGCCGCGCGTCCACGTCGATCAGTCCCTCGGCCTGCAACCGCATCAGGTTGCGTGAGATCAGTTCCCGTACAGTACCCAGTTGGTTGGCTAATTCCTGATGCGTTGCAGGCAGCAGGAACTCAATGCCGCGTGATGTCGTTCGCCCTTCCGCCTGCGCAAGCTTCACTAGCACAGCAATCAGTCGCTGACGGATCGTCGTGAATGACAGCTCCTCGATGATCCCTACCAACCGCCGCAGCCGCGCACCCACCACCGACAACACTTTCAGCGACACCTCTGGGTGCTCGATACAAAAGGCCTGAAAATCGCGCCGTGAAATGAATGCGATCTCCGCGTCCTCCGTTGCCATCGCGGATGCCGGGAAAGGTCCGCCGTCAAATACCGGCAGTTCCGCAACCGATTCCCCGGGCACATTTACCGCGAGCACTTGTTCGCGCCCACTCGCCGAAGTTTTATAGATGCGCACCTTACCTTTGACAATCACGTGCAGTCCCGTACATGGTTCACCTTCAGAGAACAAGGTTTCACCTGCGCTATACAGCTTGCGTACCGTGCGCGCAGCCAACATCTTCAGCTCGGGTTGAGAGAGCCCGGCAAACAGAGCGGTCTTTTCAAGCACAGTGGAAAGATCGGGTCGTGGAAGCATCACGCAGGGAATTCTACCAGTAGGGACTTTGGTCACTGCGATCTGCCTCGATGTGCGGTCTGATCA
>DATMUN010000206.1:0-3871 GCA_035563895.1 Occallatibacter sp.
AAGCCGGTGGTGTTGCCCAAAGGTGCGGCGCTGGAGCCTCCGCGCGTGCGAACGGATGATGCGACGTGGCGGTGGCTGCTCGATTGGATGGGAGTGCATGCAGCAGACTTAGTGCGGAGATGAGCGGAGTTAAGTAGTGGCTGGAGGAGGGAGTATTTTCCCAGGTCTCGAAAACGAAACCTGGGAAAGCATTTGTTCGTGGTAAACACAATTACTGAAGACTTGGGCCACCCGCCTGGATAGGGCTACGCAGCTAATTTGTGCCAGGAAGAGGCACGGTCAACATGGTATTGGAGTCGGGCATCGTCAGATACGCCACGTTGAGTTTTGCATCGACTGCGATGGCTGTGACTGGAGATGGCGTTGTTTCCGATACAAGAACAACATGGCCGGTGGCATCGGTAATGGTGAAACCAGTCGGCGTCGCAGTCACAACGGCCCATCCGTCCTGGACCACCAGGGGCGGAGCGCCAGCGAGAATGCTGCTGATTGAAGTGTTGTTGGCGAGCGTCGAAGTGAACGCCCGGACCACTTGCCCGGAGGGCTGGCGCGTGTAAGTACCGAGAGTGGATATAGTGTGCGATGCAATCGGGCTGTAGGAGCCGCCAGCGGAGAACGTGGACGGGCTAATTTCGTCGGCGATCACGTTGTTGCTGGCGTCCACTGAAGTGGCAAACAATTCACTGAGCGAATCGCTGTAGCCTAACGCTATGATGGTCTTGCTTGCGACCGATTCGGTGCCCGTGACGGCCATTGTGGATGTGTTGATCTCGGTCAGGAAGCCAGCGCCGCCGACCCACAAGATTCCTGCCGAAGTAAGGGCGACCGAGGTCGGACTTCCTCCCACGGCAACGGTCGCAGTTACGGTATCGGTCTTTAAATCGATGCGACTTACCGTGCTGTCCTTGTAGTTGGCAACATAGGCGGCGCTGCCGTCAGCCGCAGTTACAACGGCCACAGGCTGAGTTCCTACGGTAACGGTTGTTATCACACTGTTGTTGACGATATCCAGAATGGTTGCAGTGTTTTCGCCGGAGTTGGTGACGATGGCGCGTGTAGTTCCGCTATACGTGTTCCGGATCAAGTCGCAACCGGAACCGGAGTTGATGGTCACGGACGAGGCCTGATAGACCGCGACTGCAGTAGGGTTTGCGCCTACGCCGATGGCCGAGCCACCAGCCTTGACCTGATTGGAAGAATAAAGTGAGACGACAGGGAACGTAATGGAGTTTGAGGATGTTGTCTTGACCGGGGGACGGACACAAGAATTGGCTTCTAGAAACCCGATGTTCTGCGCGCCGACGGAGACCCCGAAGGGGTTCCCCGCTATGGTTTGGGTGCCGGCAATGGAATAAAGGTTCCAGCTGTTGAAGTCATGTCCACCAGTCGAGTTCGCGTTTTCCGTCACAAAAAAATACCCACCTTGAGCGAGCGAGTTCCCCAACGGAAAAGTAGCGGTCGCGCCGCCGGAATTTACGGATGAGGCTGTGATCGTGGCAGCCAGCTTGGGGGCTCCGCCGGTCCCAGTAAAAGCGTACATGATTGGCAGCCCGTATTGGGTAGAGAACGGCTGCTGTCCGGACAAGGTGATCGAGGCCGGAACGCTTCCTACAATGGCGAACCTTGAATCGATTCCAGGAATTGAGGTGAGATCCTGTCCGCATTGCCAATCGATATACGCAAGATTTTCGGTCGTGTAACCTAAAACACCAAATTCGTTACTTATACCTGGGATCGAGTTCACGAACTGAATCGGAGGAACTGGATACAAGCAACTGGTCGGCACCCATACATAATGGTTCCAAGAAGCTGGCGCGATACCGTTGCTCACATAGTACTACGCTTGTTGGGAACCATCGAGGAGCGTTCGGAGTGCGGTGAAACCTTCGTAGCTCGACACTGTGCCACTCCCCCCGGTGCCCGGGACAACAGTCCCTAACACCTGCTGTCCTGGCATCGGGGCAAACGGTCCCGGCCCTCCGGCACTATTCTGAGTTTCAATGCTAGTGGTCACCGTGAATCCCTGGTTAGGATTTATGGGCTTGGACTTGCACCCAACAAAGGAAATGAGTGCCACGAATAGAAAGCAGATCGACGGCCACCGCTTGTTATGCACCGTACTCCTCCTTTAGAAACCCAGGTTGTGAGCCAGATTGTCGTACAGCTTCACAGTCTCGGAACGGGAGTGGGAGACTACATATCGCGAGACAAGCGAATCTGCAGTAGGGAAGTTGCGGCTGGTGAGTCTCACCGCTCCCGGCCGAAGCGGTTCCGGCGCAGCTCCGTCGGTTAAGAACAGCTGCTGCATGATTAACAAGGCTTCGCTGGGCAGGCACTCAGAACCGTGTGAATCGACCGAACTAAGATAGGGCGACCCGTTATAAAGCCTAAGCCGCAACTGATGCACAACGGATACGTTCGTCTCAATGGTCCTGCTAGGGGCACCTGCTGGTCCGCCGGACGCATCTGCGGCTTGTTTCATAAGGTCGTTGAATGCCCGTGCTACGAAGCTTTCCGGAACCCAGCTTCGCTTGCCTTCCCGAGCCGCAAAGTCGGCCGTGGCCAGCCGGCGCGACAGGGCACCACCGAACGCATTCCCAACTTTCTGCGTGGGAACCAACATCTCTATCAGATATTCCGAGTAGGCTCGTGCGCCCTCTTTGGTGCCAGCGGCTTTCGCTTTAGCGATCAGCGAAGCTATCGTGGATTGTGGCCGCTGTGCGGCCATCCCACTACATAGGAAAGGAACAATGAAGAGTCTCGCAATGACTTTCAACGTCAATATCGCTCGCATGATTCACCTCAACTCCACTGGGGTATAACCTCCCCACTCCCGAGGAAGTGTCAAGCATGTGAGGACCCCAATAACTCGCTCATAAGAACTTCGCGAGGGGACTCGCGAAGTTATCCAATAGTAGTTGTAACTCGCATTATGAAGCCGAAAAGCACGTTGTCAAGTGATCGCGTGTGCGAATGTAAATTCTTCCGTGTGTCGATTGAGAGGAAAAACTTTCCGGGTGCCGGGCGCACTGTCGCTCGCAAAGTCAGGCTGCGGGAGTGGTTTCCCACCCTACGCGGCAAAGAGCGCCGCGTAGAATGGGGCACCCGAAGCTAGTGGCTGGTTTGGATTTGTTTGTGTGTCTGTCTTGATAGCATTTGGCCATGTGGATGCGGAGCTTTGTGCGGTCGTCGGCGGTTGGTGCGGTGTGTTTGGGCGCGGCGTTTGCGGCGTGGGGACAGGTTGCAGATCGTGCGCAGATTGAAGAGGTTCTGAAGGGGTTCGGGCGCGGGCAGCGGATCGGGCAGGTGGCGGTGTCGCCGGACGGCAAGCGGCTGGCGTGGAGTGAGCAGGGGCGCATCCGCGTGGCTCCGCTGAGCGACCTGAAGAAGGCCGCGCTGGTGACGACGCCGAAGGACGATAACGAGTGCGAGCAGGCCGACTACGTCTGGTCGCCGGACTCGAAGGGGCTCGCGTTCTTCTCCGACTGCGGCGCGGCGAAGGAAGGCCAGCGCGACCTCTATGTGTGGACGGGCGCGGGTGCGGCGCGGAGGCTGACGGCGCTGGACGGCTACACGGACATGCCGGAGTACTCGCCGGACGGCAAGCAGATCGCCTTCCTATATGTAGAGGGCGCGACGCGTCCGGCCGGGGCGCTGGCGGCGATGAAGCCGTTTGCCGGAGTGATTGGCGAGGACGGCGTGGAGATTATGCGCGTGGCTGTGGTGCGCGCGGACGGTACGGACCAGAAGCCAGAGCAGGTGACTCCGGCGGCGCTGCACGTGTTTGAGTACGACTGGCGGCCGGATGGCAAGGCGCTGGCCTATGTGGCGGCGAACCCGCCGGGCGAGAACAACTGGTGGGTGGCGAAGC
>DATMUN010000207.1:0-2512 GCA_035563895.1 Occallatibacter sp.
TCGACCCCGCAAACCGCTTCCTCCCTCGCCGGTTCTTCGTTGACCCGCTCCGACGGCACCCGCCAGCTCCTGCAGTGGGGCGGCTCCATGGTCGCCTCCGGCCTCTTCTCCGTGCTCCTGCTCGAAACCCTGCTCGGCGGATTCACCCGAACCGGCGCACACACCAACACCGGCTGGTTCGCACTCATCGTCGCCCTCATGTGCCTCCCCTTCGGCAGCCTGCTCCTCGCCCTCGGCTTCGCCAAGTGGCTCCGCAACCGCGCCAGCACACGCTAATCTGCTATTCTTCTCTCTGCGAAACCGGAGAAATTTCCATGGCAAAATCAGTCAATAAAGTCATCCTGCTCGGCAACGTCGGCAAGGACCCCGAGATCCGTTCCACGCCCAGCGGCACCCTCGTCGCCACCCTCACCCTCGCCACCAGCGACCGCCAGAAGGACGCGCAGGGCAACTGGCAGGACCGCACCGAGTGGCACAACCTCGTCGCCTTCACCCGCACCGCCGAGATCATCCGCGACTACGTGAAGAAGGGCAACAAGCTCTACATCGAGGGCAAGATCCAGACCCGCTCCTGGGACGACAAGGAGAGCGGCCAGAAACGCTATCGCACCGAGATCATCATCAATGACATGTCCCTGCTCTCCGGCCGCGACGAAGGCTCCTCCGGCGGCTACAGCCGCTCCAGCTCATCCTCGTCGAACCCATCCGCCAGTTTTGATCAGCGCCCCGCGCAAAGCTCCAGCCACGACGAATTCCAGCAACAAACCGAAATCTCCGACGACGACATCCCGTTCTGACATATACCTGAGACGTAGTTTTTCCGCAGACTACAGATGACGTTAGGCTTAGTTCATTTTTTGTCAAGAAAAAGTGTACAGTTTCAGGCGGCCTCGTTGCGTAAAGCCGGGCTTGACCTGCACTGTAAAGTTTGTGCCTGAGAGGAATCGCCGGGGGGATCGCCAGATCCCCTTCAGGCATCCGAGAATCGCCGTACATCCTGATCTCGCGCGTCCGGCCATTCGGACCGTGGCCGAATGCAAATTGGTGCTTCCGATGCCGTTGATCCGGCAAAGAGCGTTTCAGAGGCCAGCCGCCATTCTCAGTGGCCCATTAGTCGGTCTGCCGTGCCCCTCAGTATTTGCCCTCGTAGCCGAATCAAGCACAGCCGCGCGGCTTGCCCGGAGAGCCGAGGAGAGTCTTTCCAGAACTAAACAACCCCTAAGCGATTGCCGATAAACGTTTGAGGCTGACCGTTCACCCTCCGTGCGCGCCGTGCTGTGACGCGCCCGGCCACATGGTTCAAACTCAAAGGCGTCCATGGAGACGGCCCTAAACGCAATACAGGTACTTCTCGTCTTTTGTGAGAATCGCGGAATCGACCTCATCTCGCGTTTTCAAAGTCGACGCTTCTTCACAATTCAAGAAATCGAATCGATGCGAGGTACATGCCAGAAGCGCTTTTCTCCTCGGCAATCACCTCGCGTAGTAGCCACGCACGTAGAGGGCATCATCCACCGCGATTGACCAGATCCAGGTTGGAGTACCGTACGTGACACCGTCCTCGCGAAATGGCGAAATATGAAGATCGTCGGCTTCGGCAATCGTATTGCGTTCTTCTTTTGACCACGTGGCCATTGCTTCCTTTCTAACAGTCAGCACTTTGCCCGTTACGACAGGGATGCCGATCACCTCACGGGCGCAACAATGTCTTGATTGCGCGGCGTTCGTCCATTGCGCGATAACCGTCTGCAACTTGCTCAAGAGGGAGCACCTGATCGAACACCTTGCCAGGATTGATTCTTGCTTCAAAAACGAGCTTGATCAGTTCCGGCAGATAGCGGCGAACGGGAGCAGGACCGCCGTGGAGATGGACGTGGGCAAAGAACAGTTGCTCCCCGTCCAACTCGACGCCGTGAGGTACTCCGACATAGCCAACGTCTCCCCCCGGACGCGTGGATCGGATTGCTTGCATCATCGATTCCTGGGTTCCTACGCATTCGAGGACCGAATCGGCTCCGACGCCTTTGGTCAGCTCCTTGATACGGGCAACACCGTCGTCGCCACGCTCAGTCACAATGTCCGTCGCTCCGAATTCTTTCGCCAGCTTCTGCCTCGTATCATGCCGGCTCATTGCGATGATCCGCTCGGCTCCCATCAGTTTCGCGGAGAGAACGCCAAGCAAGCCGACCGCGCCATCGCCCACGACCGCCACAGTCGAACCGGGCCTCACATTCGCAGCATCCGCTGCAAACCAACCTGTGCCCATCACGTCGGAGAGTGTCAACAAACTGGGGACCAAGTCATCTGCGGGAACGTCGGGGGTCGTAACGAGCGTCCCATCGGCGAGAGGAACCCGGAGCACCGGCGCCTGCGCTGTAGAGACGAACTCGCGTTGCTCGCACGATGTCTGGTATCCGGCATGACAGTGAGGGCAGGTGTTGTCCGAGGCGAAGAAGGACCCAATAACGAATTGTCCAGGCTTCACCGTCTTGACGGCACTTCCGACTTCCTC
>DATMUN010000208.1:0-11158 GCA_035563895.1 Occallatibacter sp.
ACGCCAGCCGCAACTGCTGGGACGAGGCGCTGGCTGAGGGTGAGAAGTTCGGCTACCGCAACTCGCAGGTGACGGTGCTGGCGCCGACGGGCACGATCGGCTTCATGATGGATTGCGACACGACGGGTATTGAGCCTGATCTGGCGCTGGTGAAGTACAAGAAGCTGGTGGGCGGCGGCATGATCAAGATCGTGAACAACACGGTTCCGGCGGCGCTGTTCAAGCTGGGTTACGACAACGACCAGGTGAACGCGATCGTGAGCTACATTGACGCGACGGGCACGATTGAAGGCGCGCCGGGCATCAAGCCGGAGCATCTGGCGGTGTTCGATTGCAGCTTCAAGCCGGCGAAGGGCACGCGCTCGATTCACTACATGGGCCACATCAAGATGATGTCGGCGACGCAGCCGTTCCTGTCGGGCGCGATCTCAAAGACAGTGAACCTGCCGCACGAGGCGACGGTGGAAGACGTGGCCGAAGCCTACGCGGAGAGCTGGCGCCAGGGCATCAAGGCCGTGGCGATCTATCGCGATGGGTCGAAGGGCACGCAGCCGCTGAACACCAGCCTCGACACGAAGCGTGAGCCCTCGGCGGTGGATGCGGCGGGCAGCCGCGTGCTTGCGCAGATGGCTGCAGGGCAGCCTGCGGCAGAGGCGGACGTGAAGACGCTGGAAGCCAAGATCAGCGAGAAGCTTGAGGTGACAGCGAAGCAGGTGCTGGCGGCAGCGGCGTCGTTCCAGAAGGCGATCGACGAGATTGCAAAGGCGGCGAGCATCCCGGTGCTGACGGCGTCTGCGGCGATAACGACGCCACGCGAGACGGCGCAGGACCTGAACGCGCCGCCGCGCGCGGTGCGACACAGGCTGCCGGAGGAGCGTGCGTCGGTGACGCACAAGTTCTCCATCGCGGGACACGAGGGCTACATCACGGTGGGTCTGTATCCAACGGGCCAGCCGGGCGAGATCTTCATCAAGATGGCGAAGGAAGGCTCGACTGTCTCCGGACTGATGGATGCTTTTGCGACATCGATCTCGCTCGCGCTACAGCATGGCGTGCCACTGCGGGTGCTGTGCGAGAAGTTTGCGCACACGCGGTTTGAGCCCTCTGGCTGGACGGGCAACGAGCAGATTGGCTACGCGAAGAGCCTGATGGACTACATCTTCCGTTGGCTGAATCTGCGGTTCCTGTCGGGCGAGCAGCTGGCGCTGTTTGCGGGGCTGGCGCCGAAGGCGGAGCCGCTTCCGGTGTCGCCGACGCTGCTGCCTGAGTCGGAGTCTGAGGAAGAGTCTGGCATCTCGCAGGGACAACTGGCGAAGCTGGCGGAGGAAGTGGCGCGCAAGCTGAACCAGGTGGGCAACACGACGGGCATGGGCACGACGTCGGCACCGGGTGGCGGAATTGCACCTGAGGTGCAGGCGGCGGGCACCAGCGCGGAGAGTGCCGCCAGCGTGCCGAGCCTCGAGGATCGCGGGCTGTTCCACGCCGCGGACGCGATGCGCGGGATGTACGAGATGGGCGACGCTCCGAGTTGCTCGACGTGCGGCGCGATCATGGTGCGGAATGGAAGCTGTTATCGCTGCATGAGCTGCGGATCAACGAGCGGGTGCAGCTAGTGGAATCTCAAAATCAGACTGAAAAAGAAAGCCCGGCAATTGCCGGGCTTTCTTTTTTCGTTGCGGAGGCTGTTTTTGTTTTGACAGTGACGATGCAGGATGGGTATAAAGCGAACGGTAATTGCAAATTCGTAATAATAGTTTGAATTTGTGATTTTGATGAATTGAATAAATGAAGCGTGCCAGTCCATACCGAGCGCACCGCGAACGCCAGCGCAGGCGGATTCTTGATGCTGCGTGGAAGCTGTTTGACGCGCGCGGGATCGATCGCGTGACGATGGCTGAGATTACTGCTTCCAGCGGTGTCCAGCCGTCTACGGTGTACCAGTATTTTTCGAACAAGGACGAGATGGTGTGGGTGCTCCTTGGCGAGTTGATGCAGGAGAGGACCGAGCAGGCGCGACAGGAGCTTGAAGACGCGTCGAATGCGCTGGCCCGCATTACTTTGCTGCTGGAGTCGTTAGCAGACGAGCTCACAAACAACCTGATGAAGGTACGGTTCATGGCGCAATTCGATGCGATGTATGCGCGGGAATGGCCAGCGGAAAGGCTCATCGAGCTGGAATCGCAGATCTTTCCGGAATCTTTTCAATACTTCGCTGATTTGATCGGTGAAGGGATAGCCGACGGCTCGCTTCGTTCTGACCTGAACCCGGAACTTACGATGCACGCTGTGATGAATGCCGTGATCGGGGCACAGAGGCGGCTTGCGTCACTTGGCACGAAGGTTGAGCAGGAGTACGGGCAGCCGATCGATCGGATGTTTCGCGAAACCATACGCGTGATCCTGATGGGATTGCGCGCCCCAGAAACTCCCAGACGCCGCAGCATAGGAAAGCAGAAGACGGGCGCGGGTCGAGCCAGAAAGAGGATGTTATGAAGATGCTGTTTCGTACCGCGATTGCAGTTGCTGTGGCGCTCGTTTGTGTTGCACCTGCTGCGATGTGTGCTGCCACGGCCGGCTCGCACAGGCAGGAACTCTCAGCCGATGCGGGATGGAAGTTCCTGCTCGGTGATCCGAGCGGTGCGGAGGCGGCTTCGTACGCGGACGCATCATGGCGCACGGTGGATCTGCCGCACGACTGGAGCATCGAGAGCGAGCCCGCGAAGGAGAATCCGGGAACGTCTGGCGAAGGCTTCTTTCCAGGGGGTGTGGGGTGGTATCGCAAGACGTTTCACGCACCCGCGGATTGGAAGGGCAAGCGCATCAGCGTTCAGTTTGATGGCGTGTACAAGTATGCGGCGGTGTATCTGAACGGCCATAAACTTGGCACGCACGCGTACGGATATACGTCGTTTACGTTCGACCTTACGCCGGAGTTGAAGATCGGCGGAGCGAATGTGCTAGCTGTGCGGGTGGATAACTCGGCGCAGCCGAACAGCCGCTGGTACAGCGGCTCGGGAATCTACAGGCATGTGCGGGTAGTGGTAACGGAGCCAGCGCATGTGGCGCACTGGGGCGTGTTTGTCGCGACTACGGAGGCGACAAGCACATCGGCGAAGATCTCCATTCATACGCGGGTGGCGAATGAAGCTGCGGATACGGCCGCGGTGACGGTGGATACGAAACTGGTGGACGCGAAGGGAAACCGAATCGGCAGTACCGAATCGAAACTGAGCATCGCGGCAGACAAGGAAGAAGAGGCTGCACAGGAGATTGTAGTGACGCAGCCAGCGCTGTGGTCGCCGGAGACGCCTGTACTGTACCGGGCGGTGTCGACAATTCGCAAGGATGGAAGGGTGATCGACGAGGTTACGACGCCGTTCGGGATTCGCTCGCTGGCGTGGTCAGTTGAGAAGGGGCTGGTGCTGAACGGCAAGTCGATCAAGCTGACGGGCGGGAGTGTGCACCACGATAACGGAGCGTTGGGCGCAGCGGCATTTGATCGCGCGGAGGAGCGCAGGGTGGAACTGCTGAAGGCTGCGGGCATGAATGCGGTGCGCACGGCGCACAACCCGCCATCGCCGGCATTTCTGGATGCATGTGACCGGCTTGGGCTGCTGGTTCTGGATGAGCCTTTTGACGTGTGGCAGGCACATAAGGTCAAGTTCGACTATGGCACGGATTTCAATGAGTGGTGGAAGCGGGATATTACGTCGATGGTGATGCGGGACCGCAATCATCCATCGATTGTGATCTGGGGCATCGGTAACGAGATTCCGGAACTTGAGGTGGAGCGCGGCGCTGCACTGGGCAAGCAGCTTGCAGAGCAGGTGCGCGCACTTGATACTACGCGCCCGCTGACGCTGGCGTTTCCTGGCTCGACTAACAAGGAGTCAGTGCAGGCGGTGTTTTCGCAGCTGGATATCACGGGCTACAACTACAACATTCTCCCCAGTTATCAGCGGGATCATGAGAAGCATCCCGGCTGGCTGATGCTGACCACGGAATCCTGGCCGACGCGGGCGTATCCACTGTGGAAGGTGACCCAGGAGAATCCGTATATTCTAGGCGACTTTACATGGACGGCGATGGACTACCTGGGCGAGTCGGGTATCGGCGCGTGGTCGTATGCGGCGCCGGAGAAGGCGAAGATGGCGCAGGGTATGGCGGGCGCTATGTCGGACACGTCCTTGATCGACCAGATGTTTACCGGGATGGCCAACGGCAAAGACGTAATGGCGGAGATGGCCGCGAACAATGCCACCCCAGGTGCAAACGCGATGATGGAACTGTTCTTCCATCAGTATCCGTGGCACGCGGCGGCATGCGGCGACATGGACCTTACGGGATTCAGAAAGCCGCAGTCGTACTATCGCGACATTGTGTGGAACGGCGGGGACCGCGTGTATGCGACAGTGCGGCTACCGGAGACTGAGGATAAGAAGATCATCGCGATCATGTGGGCTACGTATCCAACGCTGCCGAGCTGGACGTGGCCAGGGCTGGAGGGCAAGACGCTTGAGGTGGAAGTCTACTCTGGCGCGGAGAAGGTGCAGCTTTACCTGAACGATAAGCCGATTGGCGAACAGCCGACGGGCCGGGAACAGGAGTTCAAAGCAACATTCAAGGTGCCGTACGCTCCGGGCATCTTGAAGGCGGTGGGATTGCGCGGAGGCCGCTCAGTTGCGGAGAGTGTACTCGCGACGACGGGAGAAGCGGCTGGGCTGCGGTTGAAAGCTGATAGAACGGAACTGCACGCGGATGGCGAAGACCTATCGTTTGTCACTGTCGAGGCAGTGGACGCGAACAGCAGGGTGGATCTGCGCGCCGACCAGGAGGTTCGATTCGAGATCAGCGGGCCGGGCGTGATTGCAGCGGTTGGGAACGGGGATGGGCAGGACCCGGGCTCGTATCACGCAGACGTACGCAAGCTCTACCAGGGACGTGCGCAGGTGGTGATTCGCACGACGCGGAAGGCAGGGGCGATCAAGCTGACGGCGAAGGGAATTGGAGCTGGCGACGCCACTGTTATCGTACATGCAAACCCAGCAGCGGCAAGTGCGACGGTCCAGTAGGCAGCACAGCCGAAAGCTGGAAGTAAAAAGCGACGAGAAACACGATTGCCGCAAGATTGGATCTTACGGCAATCGTGTTTTTGGCCTTGTTCGATGTGTGGGCCCGGCGTTTGAAAGAACTCGAGGCGAAGAACGCGAAGCTGAAGCGTCTGGTGGCGAACCTGAGTCTGGAGAAACTGGTGCTCAAGGACGCCGCCTAGAGAAATGTATGGCCCGTTCCGGTTTTGCAAGCGTAGAGGTGATGTGAGCCGCTCAATAAATGGTAAGGCCTGTTGGCGACAACGGAGCCACGACAGTCTGGCGAATTTGAGGATCGCCGTCAAGCGGCGTTGGTTGGGACGACTTTGCTCTCTCGCAGGGCCTTGATATCGCGAATGGGGGGCTGGCCGAAGAAACGACTGTACTCACGGCTGAACTGGCTGATGCTCTCATAACCAACTTCGTACGCTGCGCTGGTAGCATCGAGCCCGTCCATAAGCATTCGTTGCCGGGCTGTTTGCATTCGAAGTTGCTTCTGGTATTGAAGCGGACTCATCGCCGTCAACGCGCGAAATTGATGGTGAAGCGTCGACACTCCCATCCGTGCAACTGCCGCGAGTTCGTCCATGTGCAACGGCCTGGCAAAGTTGGCCCGGAGCCACGCAATCGCTCTCGCGGTCCTGTGGCCAAGATCGCCTGTCGTTGCGATGGCTCGCAGGCGCTCTCCCTGCGGTGTCCGGAGAATACGGTAGACAATCTCCCATTGGATGAGGTGACTCAAAAATGGAATATCTCCGGGGGTTTCGAGCAGGTCAATCAGCCGAGTGCAGGCGCCGAGAAGGCCGACTGTAGTCTCGCCTACGGCAATCCCGCGTGAGTGACCAGAGGTTTCGGGTTCTGGCAACTCTTCGCGGCTGATGACCTCCCTTACTGTCGGCATATCAAGCTGAAGAAACATGGAGAGCAGGGGGACCTGTTCCGATGCCTCGACGATTTGACTCTCAGCCGGAACGTCGATCGAAGACAGAAGAAAGGACGATCCATCGCAAAGATAAATGTGCCCTCCGAGATTGACCCGTTTGCGCCCCTGCACAAAAACGGAAAGGCTCGGCTCATAGGAAGCTCGGTAACATGCTGTCGGCTTCGTTCGACGGTAAAGTGCCATGCCGGGAATAGCCGTAACGTTTTCACCCGGTGACGGCGCATATGCCGCGATCTTGCGCGCGAGTTCCTCGCGCATTGCGATCACCCTCTTGTCTCGATCCTTGGACGCCACAATTTGTCTTGTCGCCACCTTGTTTTGAACTCCTCATCCAGCGTACCGCCAAGCGACTCCATGCGTGCACAAAATCTGCCCCTCAGACAGAATTAGGCAAACAATTGGCAGGATTGGGAAAGCGCCGACCGTATGCCTCTCGCTATGGTTTGAATGTCAGGAGGACGTCATGCAAAAACGGAGACTTGGGGGCAGTGACCTCAAAGTATCGGCCATCGGATTCGGCTGTATGGGGATGAGCTGGTCATACGGGCCACCGAAGGACAAGCAAGAGATGATTTCGCTGCTTCACGCTGCCGTGGATCGGGGTGTGACCTTCTTTGACACGGCCGAAGTCTACGGCCCGCTGCTGAACGAGGAGCTGGTCGGCGAGGCTCTCGCGCCATTTAGCGGGAAAGTTGTCATCGCGACAAAGTTCGGCTGGGAAGCAAACCCGAATGATGGTGGTAAATGGAGCGGCCTCAACAGCCGGCCGGAGCATATCAAGCAGGTCGCGGAAAGTTCGCTCAAACGGTTGAAGGTTGATGCAATCGATCTCTTCTATCAGCATCGCGTTGACCTGAATGTTCCGATCGAAGATGTCGCAGGCGCCGTAAAGGATCTGATTCGCGAAGGCAAGGTAAAGCATTTCGGCCTCTCGGAAGCGAGCTCACAAACCATTCGCCGGGCTCATGCCGTTCAGCCGGTCGCTGCACTCCAGAGCGAGTATTCGCTGTTCTGGCGCGAACCCGAAGAGACGGTGATGCCGACACTCGAGGAGCTTGGCATCGGCTTCGTTCCGTTCAGCCCGCTGGGCAAGGGCTTCCTGACCGGCAAGATCGACGTGAACACAACTTTCGACAGCACCGATTTCCGCAGCAGCGTGCCGAGATTCAGTCCGGAGAACCGCAAAGCTAATCAGGCCCTGGTGGATATGGTCAGTTCTTTCGCCGAGCAAAGGAAGGTGACTCCGGCCCAGATCGCACTGGCGTGGCTGTTGGCGAAAAAGCCGTGGATCGTTCCGATCCCTGGCACTACGAAGCTGGCGCGCCTCGAAGAGAATCTTGGAGCGGCGAACGTCAGCTTGACCACAGACGAAGTGCGCTCCCTTGAAGAGGCTTCGTCAAAGATCAAACTCGAAGGGGCTCGCTATCCAAAGTTCCATGAGCAGCTGGTTGGCCGCTAGCGTCAGCCGCAGGGGGGTCGGAAATGACTCTGCGTTATGGTGTATGGGTCGTGGTTACGGCAATCGCTGGACTGGTTTCGGTTCAGTCCGCGATGTCCCAGGCGACGAGCCCCGGATCCGACAGAGAAAGACTGATTGGTGCGTGGCATCTTGTGCACATTGACTCTCCCGGAGCAGATGGCAAGCCAAGCGATACCTCGCAGCCGATAGGCATGCTGATCTACACGCGAGACGGTCACATCTCTGTGCAATTGATGTATCCCAAGTCGGCGACTTCTCTATCCAATGAATATGTCCGGAGTGGGTACGAAGCCTCCTTTGGAAGCTACACGCTTGATGAAAGAACACGCACGCTGACCCATCACGTGCGGGGATCGGTTACGGGCGACCTCCTTGTCGGCAAGGACCTTCCTCGCCGATACACGCTCACCGAAGACGGTCATCTCATCATTCGCTCGGCCAACCCCAAGGAACACTGGTCCGTTACCTGGCAGCACTACTGAGCGCATAGCGTATCGGGACAATTGGCCGCCGCCCACAAATCTAAACAAAGGGGGTGAAGCAATGCAGAAACGCAAATTGGGAAAGAGCAATCTTGAAGTCTCGGCTATGGGGCTCGGCTGCATGAGATTAACTCCTGGTCACGGAGCGGTGTCGGGGACCAGGCAGGAGATGATTGCCCTCATTCGGGCTGCCGTCGAACGCGGCATCAACTTCTTCGATACCGCTGAGGTTTACGGTCCATTCGTGAATGAAGAGCTGGTGGGCGAGGCCCTTTCTCCACTCCGTGACCAGGTGGTGATCGCGACCAAATTCGGCTTCCAGATCGACTCCGAAAGAGATCCGCACCCGGTGGGCCTGAACAGCCGTCCGGAGTACATCAGAGAGAGTGTCGATGGTTCGCTGAAACGGCTTAAGGTTGACACGATCGATCTGCTGTATCAACATCGCGTCGATCCGAACGTGCCCATTGAAGACGTGGCGGGCACCGTCAAGGACCTGATCCAGCAAGGCAAGGTCAGGCACTTCGGCTTGTCTGAAGCGGGCGCGCAAACCATCCGCCGGGCGCACGCCATCCAGCCTGTTACGGCACTTCAGAGTGAATACTCGCTGTGGTGGAAACGCCCGGAAGAAGAAATTATTCCGGTGCTCGAAGAGCTTGGCATCGGGCTTGTTCCATTCAGTCCGCTTGGCAAGGGATTCCTGACCGGGGCGATTACGGAAAACACGCAGTTTGATCCGGAGGACAATCGCGGCAGTTTCCCCCGCTTCTCGCCGGAAGCCCGCAAGGCGAATCAGGCTTTGGTAGATCTGATTGCATCTTTCGCCGCGAAGAAGAACGCGACGTCGGCTCAGATCGCACTCGCGTGGCTCCTCGCACAAAAAAACTGGATCGTTCCCATTCCTGGGACCGCCAAGTTGCAGCGTCTCGAAGAGAACATCGGAGCGGTCTCTGTCGAACTCACTCCGGATGATCTCCGCGAACTAGACGCCGCAACCGCGAAGATCCCCGTTTACGGAGACCGTTATCCAGCGGCTCTCGAACAAATGACCAATCGATAAGGGCGGCATGGAACAGAAAAAGATGAAGCAGACGATGAAGCTCTTATTCGCGCTTGCGGTCTTGATGATTTCTATCCCGGCTTCATCTCAAACGGAGAACAAAGCAGTCATGCAGCAGTCATGTGCAACTCAAGCAACATCGATGCTCGACGACATCCATGCAGTTTCGCCGGCGCTTGAGCGATATACAAAAGATCGCCTCTTGGGTGACCTGTGGAAGCGGCCAGATCTGTCTGCGCGCGACCGCAGCATCGTAACTTTGGCAGCTCTAATTGCGCGCAATCAGACCGTGCAGATGCCGTACTACCTCAATCTCGCGCTCGACAACGGAGTCAAACCCAGTGAGATCTCAGAGATAATCACGCATCTCGCGTTCTATTCCGGTTGGGAGAATGCGATGTCAGCAGTCGTCATCTCCAAAGATGTCTTCCGCAAGCGCGGAATCGGACCCGATCAGCTTCTAGACGCCACCGTAGACTTCCTTCCTCTTAATGAGGCCACGGAGAAGCAACGCGCAACCAGTGTCGAGCAGAACTATGGAACAGTCGCCCCTGGCGTTGTCCAATTCACCACCGATGTGCTCTTTCGTGATCTTTGGCTGCGTCCTGGATTGGCACCGCGCGACCGCAGCCTGGTAACGGTCAGCGCTCTCATCGCATCAGGACAGGTTGCACAGATCGGCTATCACCTCAATCGAGCAATGGACAATGGCCTAACGCAAAGACAAGCCTCAGAAGCACTCACACAACTGGCGTTCTACGCGGGCTGGCCCAACGTCTTCTCCGCGCTCCCTGTCGTTAAAGAGGTGTTTGAGAAGCGCACCAAATAGAGATCCAAGGAGTGAATCATGCCCCATGTTGTCGTGAAGCTTGCCCCCGGAAGTTCGGAAGAGCAAAAGAGCCAGCTTGCCGAAGAGATCGTGAAAGATGTTATGCGCGTTCTGAATAGAAAAGAAGAAGTCATTTCTGTTGCGCTCGAAGAGGTCGATCCCAAGGATTGGACGGACAAGGTTTATGTACCCGATATCCAGGACAAGTGGAACACGCTCTACAAAAAGCCGGGATACAACCCACTCAAAAAGTGAGGAACTCGAAATGGAAATCTCCTTTGAAGGAAAGGTTGCGCTCGTTACGGGCGCGGCGTCAGGACTGGGCTTTGCTACGGCCAAAGCATTTGCGGAATCGGGTGCCTCTGTCGTGCTGGCCGACTGGAATAAAGAAGCGGTGCAATCCGCTGCTAAAGAGCTTGCCGCGCAAGGCCACAAGACGCTCGCCATCGGCTGCGACGTATCGGATGACGCGCAGGTTGAAACGATGGTGAAAGAGACGATCGCCGCGTTCGGCAGGCTTGATGCAGCCTACAACAATGCCGGCGTTCAAAACATTCTTGCAGAAACGGCCGACACCACCCGCGAAGACTACGACCGGGTGATGAGCATCAATCTGCACGGTGTGTGGAGTTGCATGAAGGTTGAATTGCAACAAATGCGCAAGCAAGGCAGCGGTACCATCGTCAATTGCTCTTCGCTTGGAGGGCGCGTTGGTGGTGCGGAGCGTGGGATCTATCATGCCGCCAAGCACGGAGTTATTGGATTTACGAAAAGCGCGGCTCTCGAATACGCTGCACGCGGCATTCGCATCAACGCCGTATGCCCGGGGCTGATTTGGACACCGATGGTCGACCAGATGGTCGCCGCCGGTCAAGGGGAGGCTCTCAAGGCAATGGAGAAGAGTGTGCCGATGGGGCGTGTCGGTCGCCCCGAAGAGATTGCAGATGCTGTTCTATGGCTCTCAAGTGATGCTGCGAGTTATGTAACTGGCCAGTCCATCTCGGTGGATGGCGGCTACATCATGCTCTGAAAAAGACGAGGTAAATATGCGAGGAGCTGTTCTTCACGGACCGAATGACCTGCGCTTCGAAGAGCGCGAAACGCCAGCCATCATCAAGCCAACTGACGCCATTCTCAGGATCTCGGCCACCTGCGTCTGTGGTTCTGACTTGTGGCCGTATCGTGGCATTCAGAAGATTGCGCAGCCCACACCAATGGGACATGAGTATTGCGGCATCGTCGAGGAAGTCGGAAGTGCCGTCAAGACGGTGAAG
>DATMUN010000209.1:0-2253 GCA_035563895.1 Occallatibacter sp.
GCAGCTTTTCGAGCGCCCGATTCCCACTGCAACTGCCGCGCGTCTAACCCTAGAGGAATGTTCGTGTCCGGTCATCTGACCTCTGTCGCATTTCTCTGATTTCAGACGGGGGTACACAGCCCGGTTCGGCAACCCGCCCCGGGCAGTCCTCTGATTTACAATCACAGGGTAAGCAGGACAGATCTGAATGAGTCTTTTTCCCATGAATGCACGCGGGATGCGTGTGTGGTTGATGCAGGTTGGGGCAGCCGGTCTCGGTGCTGCCATGATGGCTGGTTGCGGTAGCTCGTACCGTTCCGTCGTGACGTCCACAAACCCCAGCGGCCCCGCCTCGCAGCCGAGCTCGCTGGCCGTGATTCTTTCCAATCCGTCGACCACGGCCGACGGTATCGCCACCATCGTGGACTACTCCGGCGATACGATTATGGCCACGGCTTCGCTCGGGCCGAATCCGCAGGCCTTCAGCCTGGATTCCTCGGGCTCCACCGGCTATACCATCAACTCTGATGGAACGCTGACCTCGTTTACAGCGGCGACGTCGTTGCAGCAGAAGAATGTGGCCTATTCAACGCTGCCTACTACCGCCGATCCCGCGGGGATGTTTTCGCCCTCGACCGGTATGTGGGTCTCCGATCTCGCCGCCAATGAGGTCGATGTCCTGACCGGTAGCCCGCTGACCTTCAAGATCGCAATTCCTGTGGCAGCCACGCCGGTTTCGGTCTTCGGATCGAGCGCAAACCTCAAGCGTTATTTTGCCGTCAGCCTCAACAACTCGAGCACAGCGTCGGCCAGCGCGATTCCGTTTACGGATATGACCTGCAACACGGCTCCGTCAACTGTTACGCAGAGCGGCGAAGTCGACACGCTCGAGGTCAGCAGCTACTCTGTCTCCGCGCAGATTCCCGTAGGCAAGTGCCCGGTGTATGCGCTTGAGAACAGCGACGGTTCGCGTCTGTTCGTGCTCAACCGCGGCAGCGACACCATCTCGGTCATCAACACGCAGACCAACGCTCTCGATTCGTGCACGCCCTTCCTGAACCAGGCAGGGCAGACCGTCAATTGCCATCCCACGCTGCCGCTCTCCACAGCTGCGGTTACGGCCACGAGCATTACGCCGACGAACGGTACAACGGAAGCCAATCTTCCCTCGGTTGCCGGACCGGTGTACGCCGAGTACAACGCCGCTACCGAGACGCTGGTTGTTGCGGATTACGACGGCGGTACGGTCAGCATCATCGATGTTTCCATGGACATCTACGGCAATGACAGTTCGACCTTCGGCTCCACCTATACGGTGAAGGTCGGCAAGACTTCAACGCCGAGTCCGGCTGCGGTTACAGTGCTCTATTCCGGTGACCGCGCATATACGGCAAACCAGGCCGATGACTCGGGCAGCACCGGAAACGGCAGCGTCTCCATCATCAACCTCAAGAGCCACACGCTTGAGAAGACGCTCACCGTCGTCGGGCATCCGCGCACCGTGGTCTCCACCTCGAACTCGCTCTACGGCAAGGTCTACGTGGCCTCTCCCGATAGCGAGTACGTGACCGTCATCGACGTCTCGCAGGATGCGGTCGACACCACAGTCCTTGTTCAGGGCAACGTGATGGACGTGCGCACCACCACGCAAAACGGCATCTCAGGCAACGCCATCACCACCAGCCGCCGCCCCGGCGCGGGTCAGCCCTGCTACCTGCCGGGCACAACGGTTACGGCGTCGCTTACCAGCTGCCAGGCCGTGCAGTAACACAATCCATTCGCTCCGCATACAATCAGCCAGAGGCTCACTGCACGCCGCCTCTGGCTGATCTCTTTTTCAAGCTCATTCAATGGAATCGAAGACTCCCAAACAACGCATTGATGTGCTACTGGTCGAGCGCGGCCTGGTAGCCAGCCGCGAGCGCGCTCGTGCGCTCATCCTTGCCGGCCGTGTCCTGGTGCAGGAGCAGAAGGTCGACAAAGCCGGAGCCTCCTTCGCTTCCGACGTGGCGATTCGCCTGCTGGGCGACGACATGCCTTACGTCAGCCGTGGCGGACTCAAGCTCGCCGGTGCGCTCGAGCACTGGCCCATACAGGTTGCGGGCCGTTCCTGCCTCGACGTTGGGGCCTCCACCGGCGGCTTTACCGACTGCCTGTTGCAGCATGGCGCCACGCACGTCACCGCCGTCGATACCGGCTTCGGCCAGATTGCCATGAAGCTGCGCAACGACGTCAGCGTCCGCCTCTTCGAGCGCACTAACGCACGCCTGCTCG
>DATMUN010000210.1:0-2487 GCA_035563895.1 Occallatibacter sp.
GCGAATGGCCTGTGCCGCGGCGCTCATCGCCGCCATACTCACAATCGCCGCAAGTGCCGCTTGTTGCATTCCACGCTTCATGCAGACAGCATACCTGTGCCGGGCGCTCTGCAGAGCCGATACAATTGGCCGCAAAGCACAGTGCCTACCAAATCCCTGATCGCTCCCGGAAACCGGATCCCCACACTCGACGGCTGGCGCTGCGTGGCCATCACCGCTGTGCTTCTCAGTCATTTGCAGTATGTGTTTCTCGGAGGCGAGTATCACGGCTACGCGTGGTTGAACTTCAGCCAGCATGGAGTGCAGCTATTTTTTGTACTCAGCGGCTACCTCATCACGTCGCAGTTGCTTGCAGAAGACCGTATCCATCTCGGCCGATTCTATGTGCGCCGTTTTTTTCGCCTGATGCCTGCGGCCTGGCTCTATCTGGGGTTCCTGGGGCTTTTAACTGCCTATACGCCGATGAAGGTTCTTGGCCAGGATGTGTGGCCGTGCCTGTTCTTCTATCGCAACTACGTGTTGGAAACGGCTGCGAATACGTGTACGGAGCACTTCTGGTCTCTGTCGCTGGAGGAGCAGTTCTATCTGGTATGGCCGCCACTGCTTGTGCTGCTTGGGCGCAGGAATGCCGGTCTGTTGGCGGTTGTTTCAGTTGTAGCGATCTCTTTGTATCGTCTGTATTGCTGGGGCCGGCTCAGCCAGGGGTTGACGTTTCAACACACTGAAGTGCGTGCCGACGCTATCCTTGTCGGCTGCCTTCTGGCCTATCTGTTGCAGCGGGAGCAGGTCCGAGCGTGGTTCGCCCGTAATGGGGTGCGGGTCTGTCTTACGTGTCTGCCTGCGCTGGTGTGGGATGTCTATGCCTACCACTCGCTTATTCCCCTGCATGAGACGCTGCTGATCGGTTGTGTCCTGGCGGCGACTTCGCTCAACCCGGGCATGTTCATCAGCCGTCTCCTCGACCTGCAGCATGTGCGCTTCACGGGAATGTTGAGCTACGGAATCTACGTCTGGCAGGGAGTGTTTCTTCGTCCCGCATGGGGAATCTGGGGCCCAGTGCTACTGGGGTCAGCATTTCTGGGCTCCTGGGTTCTGGTGGAGCAGCCCTTCAGCAAGGTTGGCCGATCGCTCGTGGCCCGAATGGCATCACAAACCGTACGCGCGGAGTAGAGCCCCCGCCTTGTTTTGAGCAGCCCCGCTAGAATCAATAGAAGTGACAGGCACGCCCACATCCGAGTCTGACCGTGCGCCCATTTCGCGCTGGGCACGCCTTGCGGGGTTGCTGCGTCCCTCGCGCACGCACTCCGCTTTCTCGGCGTCCATTCTGCTTGCGGCTTCGTCGATCCTGTCGGCGCTGATCGGTCTCGCACGGGGCAAATACATTGCGTGGCTCTTCGGCGCTGGCCCGCAGACGGATGCCTACCTGGCGGCTTTCCGCCTGCCCGACCTGATGAACAACTTCCTTGTCGGCGGCGCGATCTCCATCACCTTCGTCACCATCCTCAACCGCTATCGCGAACAGGGGCAGGAAGAAGAAGGCGAGCGCGTGCTGTTCACTGTGCTCAACCTGATGACCATCGTTCTGGCGGTGGCCTCGATTGTGCTGATGTTTCTGGCGGCGCCGTTTATTCGCTGGATCAATCCAGGCTTCACTGCCGGGCAGGTGGCGCTCAGCGCGCACATGACGCGCATTCTGCTGCCGGCGCAGGTCTTTCTCTTTGCGGGCAGTGTCATCGGCGCCACGCTGCTGGTGCGGAAACAGTTTCTCTACCAGGCGGCGACGCCCATCGTTTACAACCTCTGCATCATCGTTGCCGGCATTCTGCTGCATCATCGTTTCGGCATCGCTGCACTTGCCATTGGCGCCACAGGCGGCTTTCTTATCGGCTCGCTGGTCATCAACGCGCTTGGCGCGCATCATGCAGGTGTCCGCTATCGATGGGTTCTTGACCTGCATCATTCCGGCCTGCGGCTCTGGCTGCAGATGACGCTGCCGCTGATGTTCGGCTTCACGCTGCCGTTTCTCGATCAGTACTTTGCCGGGTTCTACGCATCGCACGGCGCGGGCGATATTACCCGTCTGGCCAACGCCAAGCAGCTCTTCTCTGCGCCGATGTCGATGATTGCGATGGCTGCGGGTTCGGCCTCGATGCCGTTCTTCGCGCAGCTTTGGGCCGCGGGCAAGCGCTACGAGTTCGCAGTTGGCGTGGCCGATGCGGTTTCGCGTGTCGTAGCGTTGGGATTTCTCGCTGCCTCTGCGATGGTGGCTCTGGCTGTGCCCATCGTCGGGCTTGTCTTCGGCGGCGGCCGCTTTACGCCTGCGGATGTTTCGCTCACGGCGCTCTTCTTCGCGCTCTATACGGTCTCGCTCTTCGCGTGGTCGGCGCAGGCTATTTATGCGCGCGCGTTCTATGCGGCTGGGATTACGTGGCTGCCGATGCTGGCGAGCACCATCATCCTCGTCGTGGCATTTCCGCTCTATGGGAT
>DATMUN010000211.1:0-3341 GCA_035563895.1 Occallatibacter sp.
GAGGACCTCAGGATGATCCTCGCCCCGATGGCCGAAAACGGCCAGGAGCCCGTCGGCTCCATGGGTCACGATACGCCGCTCGCCTGCCTCTCCGATCGTCCGCAGCCGCTCTTCAATTACTTCAAGCAGCTGTTTGCGCAGGTGACGAACCCGCCGATCGACCCCATCCGCGAAGAGATGGTGATGTCGCTGATCAGCTACATCGGCACCGAGCGCAACATCCTGGACGAAGCGCCGGAGAACTGCCACACGCTCAAGCTGCCGCATCCTCTGCTCACGAATCGTGACTTGGAAAAACTGCGCCGCGTCTCGTCCGGCGACCTGCTGGCCACCACGCTGCCCACGCTCTTCCGCGCAGAGGATGGCGAACGCGGACTGCGCCATGCGCTTGAGGATCTCGGCAACCGCGCATCGTTCGCCGTGGCCTCCGGCTACACGCTGCTCATTCTCTCCGATCGTGGCGTCGATCCAACCTACGCACCGATTCCGAGCCTGTTGGCAATGGCCGCTGTGCACAATCGCCTGGTGCGCGAGAAGACGCGCACCCAGGTCGCCCTCATCATTGAGAGCGGCGAGCCGCGCGAGGTGATGCACTTCGCCCTGCTCATCGGCTACGGCGCCAGCGCCATCAATCCATATGTTGCCTTCGAGTCTCTGCACGACCTGAAGCGCCGCGGCATTCTGCCGCACAGCGTAACTGGCAACCAGGCAGAGAAGAACTTTATCAAGGCCATCAACAAGGGCCTGCTGAAGACCTTCTCGAAGATGGGCATCAGCACGCTGCAAAGCTATCGCGGCGCGCAGGTGTTCGAGGCAGTCGGCCTCAACCAGGCGCTCGTCGACAAGTACTTCGCCGGAACGGCCTCGCGCATCGAGGGTGTCGGCCTGGACGTGCTGGCGCGCGAAGCGCAGATGAAGCACAGCTTCGCCTTCCAGCCGCTCACCGAGTCCGAGACCGAGTTGACCGTTGGCGGGCAATATCAGTACCGCGTCGATGGTGAGTATCACCTGCTGAATCCGCTGACGATTAGCAAGCTGCAGCACTCCGTGCGGCAGAACAACCCGGCCACCTTCCAGGAATACACCAACCTGATCGACGACCAGAACAAGCACCTGTGCACGCTGCGCGGGCTGTTGAAGCTGGAATACGCCGAGCAGCCGATTCCGCTTGAGGAAGTGGAACCGGCGAAGGAGATCGTCAAGCGCTTCACGACGGGCGCTATGAGCTTCGGCTCCATCAGCAAGGAAGCCCATGAGACGCTGGCCATCGCGATGAATCGCCTCGGCGGCATGTCGAACACGGGCGAAGGCGGCGAAGACGAAGAACGCTTCAAGCGGGACGCGAATGGCGACTCGCGCCGCAGCGCCGTAAAGCAGGTGGCCAGCGGCCGCTTTGGCGTAACGACCAACTACCTAGTCAACGCCGACGAACTGCAGATCAAGATGGCGCAGGGCGCGAAGCCCGGCGAGGGCGGCCAGCTGCCCGGCCACAAGGTCGATGACGTGATCGCGAAAACGCGGCACTCGATCCCCGGCGTGGGCCTTATCTCGCCGCCACCGCACCACGACATCTACTCGATCGAAGATCTTGCCCAACTGATCTACGACCTGAAGAACGTGAACCCCGACGCGCGCATCGCAGTGAAGCTCGTCTCCGAAGTTGGCGTTGGCACGGTGGCCGCGGGCGTAGCCAAGGCGCACGCCGACGTCGTGCTCATCTCCGGCGACAACGGCGGCACGGGCGCTTCGCCGCTCAGCTCCATCAAGCATGCTGGCCTGCCGTGGGAGCTCGGCCTGGCTGAGACGCAGCAGGTGCTGCTGCTCAACGACCTGCGCGGCCGCATCCGCGTGCAGACCGACGGCAAGCTGCAAACAGGCCGCGACGTTGTGATCGCTGCCCTGCTCGGCGCAGAGGAGTTCGGCTTTGCCACCACGCCGCTCATCACCATGGGCTGCATCATGATGCGCAAGTGCCACCTGAACACCTGCTCGGTCGGCATCGCCACGCAGGACCCCGTGCTGCGCGCACGCTTCCAGGGCCAGCCCGAACACGTGGTCAACTTCTTCTTCTTCCTCGCAGAACAGGTGCGCGAGCACATGTCCCGGCTCGGCTTCCGCACCATGGACGAGATGATCGGCCACGTGGAGAAGATCGACGCCTCGATCGCAGCCGAGCACTGGAAGGCCAAGGGCATCGACCTCTCGGCGATTCTCTACGTGCCCACAGTCCCGTCTCGCGTGGCGCGCCGCAAGATTCAGTCGCAGGATCACGGACTGGACCAGGCACTCGACCACGCGCTCATCGCCAAGGCGCAGCCCGCGCTCGCATCGAAGACTCCGGTAACCGGCAGCTTCGCCATCCGCAACGTGCACCGCACCGTGGGAGGCATGCTGGGCGGCGAGATCGCACGCAACTACGGCTCCGAGGGCCTGCCCGACGGCACCATCCACTTCAAGTTCGCCGGATCGGCCGGCCAGAGCTTCGGCGCGTTCGTGCCAAAAGGAGTGACGCTCGAGCTCGAAGGCGATGCGAACGACTACCTCGGCAAGGGCCTCTCGGGCGGACGCGTAGTTGTCTACGCGCCCAAGACCTCGAGCTTCCTGCCGGAAGAAAGCATCGTGGTCGGCAACGTCGTTCTCTACGGCGCTACCAGCGGCGATGTCTTCCTGAACGGCATCGCCGGCGAGCGCTTCGCGGTGCGCAACTCTGGCGCAACAGCGGTTGTGGAAGGCGTGGGCGACCACGGCTGCGAGTACATGACCAACGGGCGCGTGGTTGTCATCGGCGCCACAGGGCGCAACTTTGCCGCAGGAATGAGTGGCGGGCGCGCCTTCGTCTACGACGATCAGGGCGACTTCTCTTCGCGCCGCTGCAATCAGGCGAGCGTCGACCTGGAACCGCTGGTGAGTGACGAAGATGTGGCCGAGGTACGTGCTCTACTCGAGCAGCATCGCGACCTGACCGGAAGCCCGCGCGCAGCGTGGATCCTGGAACACTGGGCCGACGCGCAGCAGCGCTTCATCAAGGTCTTCCCGCACGAGTACAAGCGCGTTCTGGGCGTGCCGCGCGCTGAGGCCGTTTATAGCGCTCCTTCAACTACGCCGTCTGCTCCGACGGCAACCGCCGAGGTGCAGCATGGGTAAGGTCACAGGGTTTCTTGAAATCGAGCGCGAACAACCGACGCGGCGCGAGCCCACCGAGCGCATCCATGACTGGCTGGAGATCTATCAGCCCTTCTCAGAGGAGAAGCAGCGCGAGCAGGGCGCGCGCTGCATGGACTGCGGCGTGCCGTTCTGTCACACCGGCTGCCCAGTGAACAACATCATTCCCGACTGGAATG
>DATMUN010000212.1:0-3658 GCA_035563895.1 Occallatibacter sp.
CGCCGCCTTTTTTGTGGCTGGTTGTGTTCGGGGCTACTGGACGAGCTCGCCGATGTAGACGCCGAAGGGGCCGAGGGCGATGGAGCCGTTGGTTGCGGGATCCGTGGCACCGGGAGTCTTGAGCAGGGTTTTGACCCTGGACTGGGAACCCGGTGTGGCCAGGCTGACGGTCTGCTGGTCGGCCGAGAAGTTGACGCTGACAATGACGGCCGGTGAGCCGGAGACGCGGCGAACCCAGCTGAGGACTTTGGGATTCTGGGAGTCGAGGATGGCCTGCTCGCCACGGGCCAGTGCAGGAACGGTCTTCTTCAGGCTGATGAGGGTTTGGAACCAGGTGAAAAGCGAGGCAGGGTCTGACTCCTCGGCCTGCGCGTTGACCGTGGTGTAAGTGGACGGCACGGGCAGCCAGGGGTTGGCAGCCTTGCTGAAGCCGGAGTTGGCGGTCGCGTCCCACTGCATGGGGGTGCGCTCGCCGTCGCGGCCCTTGTACTTGGGCCACCCGAGCAGGCCGACGGGGTCCTTCACATCTTCTTTGCGCTCGGGCGGCGTGGTCTTCATGCCGATCTCGTCGCCGTAGTAAAAGAGCGAAGCTCCGCGTGTGGCAAAGAGGACGGTGGAGAGGACGCGCTGAATGTCGGCGTCGTGCGCGCCGTCGCCGTAGCGGGCGTCGAGACGCGGATTGTCGTGGTTGTCGAAGACCAGCAGCGGCGTGTTGTCGCCGATGCCGGACTCTACGTCGTCGATCTTCTGGCGGAAGATGGCGGCGTCCATCTTGTTGATGCCCAGAATCTGCGTGTCCATGGGCAGATGGAACTCGGGCTTCTGCGCGGTGCCGTATTGCTTGGCGAGCTCGGCGATGTTGGGCAGGTAGGTTTCGCCAATGAACACGCGGGTGCCGGGGAACTTCATCGAATCGAACTTGTCGGCGTGTGCGCGCATTTCGGCCATCACGTCGTGGACTTGAGGCAGATTGTTGGTGCGGGCATCGTCAATGGCAATGTCGCCGAGCTCGTTTGTGTAGGGCTTGCCGTCCTTGTCCTTCAGAACAGCGTCATCGATGAAATTGGGATCTTCAAAGAGAGTGGTAATGGCATCGAAGCGGAAGCCGGCGACGCCGCGCTTGAGCCAGAAGCTGATGATGTCTTTGAAGGCCTGATGGACCTTGGGATTGTTCCAGTTCAGGTCGGGCTGCTCGGCGTAGAACTTGTGGTAGTAGTACTGGCGCGTGGTGCCATCCCACTTCCAGGCGGAGTGGCCGAAATCAGACTGCCAGTTGTTAGGGACCTCGCCGGGACTGGTGGCGGTTTCGCCTTTACCGTCGTGCCAGACGTACCAGTCACGGTAGGGGTTGGTGCGCGAGGAGCGCGACTCCATGAACCACTTGTGCTTATCGGAGGAGTGGTTCATGACCATGTCCATGAGGACGCGGATGTGGTGTTTGTTGGCCTCGGCGATGAGATGGTCGAAGTCGGCGAGGGTGCCGTACTGCGGGTCGATGTTCTCGTAGTCGGAGATGTCGTAGCCGAAATCGACCTGCGGCGAGGGATAGATGGGCGTGAGCCAGATGGCATCGACGCCGAGCTTCTGCAGGTAATCGAGGCGCGCGGTGATGCCGTTGAGGTCGCCGATGCCGTCGCCGTTCGAGTCCTGGAAGCTGCGCGGGTAGATCTCGTAGATGACGGCGTTCTTCCACCAGTGTTTTTCAGATGCGGCGGATTGCTGCTTTGAAGTTTGTGCTCCTGCGGCCAGCGCGGCGGCAGCCAACAGAGCGGCAGCCGCGCAGGCAAGAATGTTTCTGGTCCGGTGCATTGCGTTCTCCAATCCCGCTGCTCGCGGCTGCGGCAGCGGAGAAAAAGGCGGCGTTGAGCGATTACTCGATCGCTCCGACGTAGACGCCAAAGGGTTGAAGTGTGATTTGGTTGTTCTTATCGCTGCTGAGATAGCCCGATGTGTAGAGCGGCGAGAGGCTCATGCCATTCACACCGTGCGCGGCCCAGTCGAGTGCGATGGTGCGTTGCTTGCCGCTCATGTTGAGTGCGACGACAACGGCGCGGCCAGCGGTTTTGCGCACGAAAACAAAGACCTCGGCATCGGTGGTGTTGATGGCGGCCTGCGTGCCGTCGCGGAGCGCGGGATCTGTTTTGCGCAGAGCGAGGAGGCGCTTGTAGGTCGAGAAGATGGAGTTGGGGTCTGCGCGCTCGGTCTCAACGTTGTATGTAGATGCCGTGGGCGGAACGGGGAGCCAGGGCTTGGTGTTGGTCGTGAAACCGGCGAGCGATGTTGTGTCCCACTGCATGGGCGTGCGTTCGCCGTCGCGGCCTTTGTCTTTGGGCCAGCCACGCTTGCCGATGGGATCGTGCACGTCTTCGATGCGGGCGGGGTCGGTGGTGCGCATGCCGAGTTCTTCGCCGTAGTACATCTGCGGGGTGCCGCGCGTGGTGAGCAGCAGCGTGGCCATGAGCTTGGCGATCTGGTCGTTGTGCTGGCCGTCGCCGTAGCGGTCCCACTGGCGGGGCTGATCGTGGTTGGAGAAGAAGTACTCTGGCTGGCCGTGCGCGGAGTTGTTCTCAATCTCGTCGAAGAGCTTGCGGAAGCGCGCGGCGGAGAGCTCGTTCACGTCGGCGATCTGGAAGTCCATGGGCAGCTGGACCTCGTCGTGGTGCTCGCCGTACATCTTTGTGAGCGCTTCGACGTTGGGCTCGTCTGCCTCGGTGACGAGGACGGGGTTGCCGGGGTACTTGTCGACGACCTTGCGGACTTCTTTCAGGACGTCGTGCACTTCGGGCAGGTCGTCGGTGTACTTGTGCTGGATGTTGCGATCGCCGTAGGCGTTGCGGCCGGGCAGGTAGGGGTCGTCGCGCATCTCGGGGTCTTCGAAGAGGCGCGAGACGGCGTCGATGCGGAAACCGGCGACACCGCGCTTCATCCAAAAGTCGAGCACGCCGTACATGGCTTTGCGTACCTCGGGGTTGCGCCAGTTGAGGTCGGGCTGCTGCACGTAGAAGTAGTGGTAGTAGTACTGGCGGGTCTTCTGGTCCCACTCCCATGCCGGACCGCCGAACCAGGACTGCCAGTTGTTGGGTGGCGTGCCCTTGTCCGTCGCAGTCTGACCTTTGCCGTTGCACCAGACATACCAGTCGCGCTTGGGGCTGGTGCGCGAGGAGCGCGACTCGATGAACCAGGGGTTCTGGTCGGAGGTGTGGTTGATGACGTAGTCCATCAGCACGCGGATGCCGCGCTTTTTGGCCTCGGCGACGAGGATGTCGAAGTCGGCGAGGTTGCCGTAGACGGGGTCGAGCGCGGTGTAGTCGGAGATGTCGTAGCCGTAGTCGATCTGCGGCGAGGGGTACATGGGGGTGATCCAGATGGCGTCGATGCCGAGGTCTTTCAGGTAGTCGAGGCGCACGGTGATGCCCTTGATGTCGCCGATGCCGTCGCCGTCGGAGTCCTGGAAGCTGCGGGGGTAGATTTCGTAGATGACGGCGTGGCGCCACCACTCATCGTGAGTGGGGGCTGCCGTTTGGGCGTGCGTCCGGGCGGCTGGGCTCGCGAGGGCAAGCGCCATTGCCGCCACAGACACACGTAGAGTGTGGCGTAGGGTACTGCTGGTCCAGTGCATTGCGGTCTCCTCGCCCACCCGCTACTCGTGAAGTCGGCA
>DATMUN010000213.1:0-2322 GCA_035563895.1 Occallatibacter sp.
CGTAGGCCCGCTCGCGGTGGAGCTTGACGCGCCCGCCGAGTATGCGGACCTGCTCTGCGGCGAGGGCAACGCAGGCATCCACAGCGATTTTCTGGTCAGAGGGTGACTCGGAGAGTACCAGGCGGCGGGTCAGCTCGATAAGCGAGGGCTGCTTGCGGCGAGCGCCTGCCAGCAGGGCGCGCATGGGAACAGGGAGGGCGGGGGAGGTGGACATCGTCGAGATTCCTCAGGGATGAGTGCGTGTGAAGTCTTTTCGATTCTACGCCGAAGCGGTGGGATGTCGGTCTGGAGGGAGGGCCAGGGCAGTGAGGGTACCGGCGACGTACTGCGCTGAAGCAGCCGCGTGGACCGCGAAAGAGTATATGGGCTGAGGCTTATTTGGCCGCAAGTTGTTGCAAAAGAGACACACATCGATTTCGCATTTGCCGTCTAATCTTACACTTGCTGTTGTTGGAGTGGAGTTCGGATTTTGGCAGTTGCTACACAAGCGGAACAGACGATCATTGAAGCTCTGGAATTCTCAGGAGTGGGCCTGCACTCTGGTGCACCGGTCACGATGCGTCTGCTCCCCGCGCCCGCTGGCTCCGGCATCGTCTTTCGGCGTACCGATCTGGATGATTTTGAGATTCCCGCCATTGGCCGCAATGTGGCCAAGGTAAGCTATGCGACCAGCCTGATGCGGCAGGGCGTGCTGATCTCGACGACAGAGCACCTGCTTTCTGCGCTCATCGGCATGGGCATCGACAACGTGATTGTCGCGCTGGACAACCTGGAGCTGCCGATTCTGGATGGTAGTGCGCTGCCGTATGTGGAAGCGATTCTGGCTGCGGGCATTCGCCAGCAGCGCCGGCGGCGCGAGTCGATGCGCATTCTGAAGCCGGTAGAGGTGCGCGAGGGCAACAAGTTCATCGGCGTATATCCGGGCAAGGGCTATAGCATCGAGTACACGATTGATTTTCCAGCGCCGATTGGCCGCCAGCAGGCAATTGTGGATCTGGCAGCGGAGACCTATAGCACCGACATTGCTCCGGCGCGCACGTTTGGCTACAAAGCCGACGAGAAAAAGCTGAAAGAGATGGGCCTGATTCGCGGCGCCAGCGCGGAGAACGCGATCATCATGGGGCCAAACGGGCCGGAGAACGGGCCGTTGCGCTTTGATGATGAGTTTGTGCGGCACAAGGTGCTGGACCTGATTGGCGACCTGGCGCTTGCCGGCCGGCGGATTGAAGGCCGAGTGGTGGCCGAGCGCGCAGGCCACGCGATGCACACGGCGCTGGTGTCGCGCCTCTTGAAAGACCGCTCTGCGTGGGAGTTGGCGCGCGTGGCGGGCGACGAGGCGGAGGAGCCGGAATCGATGCTGGTTGTTGTTGGCCGGCCTGCGTTGCAGAGCGTTTAGTTTTTCTCTCCTGAAAAATCAGACAAACAGAATACGCATGGGTGTGGGTGCGGCGAAGTCTTTGCCTGTTTCGGCGAGCAGCCCAGTCTTTGGATCGCGTGCGAAGACGCTGATGTGGTTCGAGTCCTGATTGGCGACGAGCATCCAGCGCTCGGTTGGATCGAGCGTAAAATTGCGCGGAATCTTACCGCCGCAGTTGGAGCGCTTGAGCGGTGTGAGTGCGCCGGTCTTCGGGCTGGCCTTGAAGCTATAGAGAAAGTCGTTGTCACGATTGGCGAAGTAGACAAAGCGGCCGTCGCGGGTAATGACGGTGTCGCAGGCGCGCGTGGGGCCTGTGTATCCGGCGGGCAGCAGTTCGATAGAGGTCTGGCGCGTGAGACTGCCGTCGGCCTTGTTCCACTCAAGCACATCCACAACGGAGACGAGTTCGTTCATGCTGTAGGCCGTGTGACCGTTGGGGTGGAAGTGCAGTGTGCGCGGGCCGGCGCCCGCGGCTGCGTGATAGGCACCCGCGGGCGTGAGCTGCGCGGTCGCGGTGTCGAGATGGTAGATGTGGATGGTGTCGTTGCCGAGGTCATTGATGTAGGCGAAGCGATTGTCGGGCGAGTAGCTCGCGAAGTGCGCGTGGGCAGCTTCTTGTCGTGCGGTGTTGGGGCCGTGGCCGGTGTAGTGCTCGGTCCAGACGGGGGTGAGCTTGCCCTCGCTGACGAGGAAGCTGGCTGCGCTGCCGCCGCCGTAGTCGGCAGAGAGGAGCACGCGGCCGGTGTGGTCGATGGCGCAGTGGCAGGTGCCCTTGGCTGCGGAGTTTTCGGCGGACAGCGGCTCGAGTTTGCCCCTCCCTGACGAATATTGGATGCCGAAGCTGGCGACTTCGCCGGTGGGCTTGCCATTGAACGAGTCAAGCTCGCAGGCGGCGAAGAGGTATT
>DATMUN010000214.1:0-2901 GCA_035563895.1 Occallatibacter sp.
CGCACACACCGTCATCCTCGCCCCCGGAGCCTCCACTGAGGCCCTCTTCGTCCTCGGTATCGGCATCGAAGAGTTCAGCGCCGCCCACAACGCCCGCGCCCTCCGCGAGCTGCTTGAGCGCCACGGCTCCGACGCCATCCTGGAACAGGCCGCCGCATGGGCCCGCCAGCGCACCCAGCACACCACCGGCCAGGCCGATCTCGACCTGCTCATGAATCGCAACTACCTCTTCACCGAGCTTTACGCCTGGGGCCGCACCATCGACACCGAACAGCTCGTCGGCGTCACCTCCCGCAGCCCCCGCTACTACGTCTCCGCCGCCTACTGGGACCGCGACGCCATGCTCTGGAGCTTCCCCGCGCTGCTCGACATCGACCCCGCCTTCGCCGCTGAGGCCCTCGACTACGCGCTCACCGTGCAGCTGCGCAACACCGGCACCCACTCCCGCTTCATCGACGGCGTCGTGCTCGAAGACGGCTTCCAGCTCGACGAAGCCGTAGCCCCACTCGTCGCGCTCTCCAGCTACATCGAACAAACCAACGACATCGCCTTCCTCGAGCGCCACCGCGATGCCGTTCTCTTCCTCCGCGACCGCCTGCTCTCCCGTTACGACTCTTCAACCGGCCTCTACTCCTCACTCCAGGACCCGCAGGATGAATTCCAGCTCCTGCCCTTCATCACCCAGGACAACGCGCTCGTCTGGAAGGCTCTCAACGGCCTCTCCGGCATCCTCGACCGTCTGCATGACGCTATCGGCGCACAGCAGATGAAGGACCGCGCGACCGCTCTCCACGCAGCGATCCTCGCGCACTGCATCTCTACCGAAGCCCCCGGAGCCGACGGCCCCATCTTCGCCTCAGCCACCGATGGCAAGCGCTACGTCTTCACTGAAATGCCTCCGGGCTCCCTGATGAAGCTCGTCACCCTGGGCTTCGTCAGCGAAGACGACCCCGTCTTCGCGCGCACCTACCGCTGGCTCCACTCGAAGAACTACAAGTACTCCTACTCCGACGAGCCCTATGGCCTGCCCGGCAGCTATCGCCTGCTCTTCACCACATCCTGGCCTGTCGCCGACCATCTCCAGCTCAAAGCAGGCCACGATCAGGCGATCAAGATCCTCCGCTCCAGCAACTGGGACGGCGGCATCATCACCGAGGGCGTCGACGCGCACACCGGCCGCATGGACCAGCAGGGCCGCGCCTTCGCCACCGTCGCCGGATACGTGGCCCACGCCATCTGCCAGTCCGCGTGTGTTGATCGTCCGCGTTAAATTTTGCCTATTCCGCGTGCGTCCAGCGCGCGGAATAGGCATACTGTGAACGACCGACTACCGAAAACTATGCCCTGCGCCCCAGAAGAACTCCGCCACGTCCCGCTCTTTCAGCTCCTCGACGACGATGAGATCTGCGTGCTTGCCGCGCAGATCGAGGTCCGCCACTTCGCCGCGCGTCAGCGCATCTTCAAGACCGGCGAGCCAAGCCAGCACGCCTATGTCGTCGTCTCCGGCTCCGTGCGTGTCACCACGCTCGACGAGGATCAGCAGGAGGTCGTTGTCGACGAGCCCGTGCACGGCGGCTTCTTCGGATTCGCCTCCCTGCTCGAACAAACGGAGCATCAAACCACCGCAGCTGCTGTCGAAGAGACCACCTGCCTCGAGATCGGCCGCGACGACATCGAGAAGCTCATCGGCGACCGACCCGCCGCCGCCATGGACATGCTCACCGTGCAGGCCCGCCAGTTCCACGCCGCGCACAAGCTCGTCCGCAGCCGCGCCAATCGCAGCCCCAACCAGATCATCGAAGATCAGGAGACGCTTGGCGAGCGCGTTGCCGACCACGTCGCGCGCTTCGGTGGTTCGTGGTCGTTCATCATCCTGTTTTCCGTCATCCTCACCGTGTACTCCACGGCAAACATCCTGCTCAAGGGCCAGGCTTGGGACCCCTACCCCTTCATCCTGCTCAACCTCTTCCTCTCCATGCTGGCCGCCATCCAGGCGCCGGTCATCATGATGAGCCAGAACCGCCAGGACGCGAAGGATCGCCTCCGCAGCGAACTGGACTTCGATGTCAACCGCCGTGCTGAAGCAGAAATCAAAGACCTCGGCAAGCGTCTGGCGTTACTCACTGAAAAGGTTGAAGACATCGCCGATCTCGTGCGTCCCTCCGGCAACCCTCCGCCGCCACACGCCTGATCCGTCGCATAAACTCCTGCAGCGCGGTGCCGCGTCTGCCAAGATAAGAGCACGCACTCTTATCCCCGCGCTCCAGGAGACACTCATGCCTCTGCTCCGGCTTCCCCGGGCCTCCGTACTCGTCTACCTGTTTCTCCTCGCTGCCACCACCCTGCGCGCCGCCGAGCCCGCACGCTACGGCGACCTCACCCGCCTCTTCGCCGAGTGGCGTGCATTCGAGCAGCCCGCCCTCCACGACGGCGTCCCCGACTACGCCCCCTCTGCCATCGCCGCCGAAGCGCGAGAGCTCCCGCAGTGGCAAGCCCGCCTCAACGCCATCGACACCACCGGCTGGTCTGCCACACAGCGCAACGACTGGCGTCTCGTCCAGGCCGAGATGAACGGCCTCGACTTCAATCTCCGCGTCCTGCAGCCCTGGGCACGCGACCCCGCTTTCTACGTCAGCGTGTGGGCTGCGCGCAGTGATTGCCCTTTGCGCGAAGGCCCGCTCGTCTCCACCGCCATCGAGCTCTACCGCTACCACTTCCCGCTCTCGCCAGGTGACGAGCGCGAGCTCACCGCGCGCCTCAACGCCATCGCTCCCCTGCTCGATCAGGCCCGCGCCAACCTGAAGGACTCCAACGCGCGCGACCTCTGGGTCTTCGGCGAGCAGGAGCTCCGCAATCAGGCCACGTACCTCACCGCTCTCCAGTCCAACACGCTCACCGTCA
>DATMUN010000215.1:0-6274 GCA_035563895.1 Occallatibacter sp.
TGGCGGAACAATTCCAGGCCCGGCAACTGTCGCACCGCTCCATCGAGCGTAATGGCCGCAGTACTGCTCAGCGTCTGCTGCGTCAGCTCGCGCGTTGCCACCGGGCTCGCCAGCTCACCCAGCGGCGCACGATACGCCGTCACCGTCACTTGTTCACTCGCGCCTGCATGCTCCAGGTGAACCGCTGCACTCGCCGTAAGCGCAAAGTTCGCGCCAACAAATCCCTCGGCCTCTACGCGTACACGGCAAGGCAACGCACAGCGAAAGGTGAGCCAGCCCTCCGCGTTCGTGCGCCCAGCCAGGCCATCACCCACACGCTGCACACTTGCTGCCGCAATCGGAGCGTTGTCGCTGTCTTCAACCGTCAGCGTCAGACTCACCGGCTCAGCGCGCAGCGTCGCTGCCAGCAGAGCCGCCAGCGCTCCATACAGAACTCTCCATCGGAACGACCGCATCGATATCCTCGGGCTTGTTCTTGTGCAATCGGTCGAGCAGTTCGGCCACGCTCGCGTTCGCTTGCGGAACACGTAGCCGCGGAGCAATTTCGTTCAGCGGAACCAGCACGAACGCGCGCCCTGCGAGACGCGGATGGGGAAGCACCAAGTCCGCCATGGAGACACACAGATCTCCCAGAAGCAGAATATCCAAATCGAGCGACCGCGGCCCATTCGCAAAGCTCGCCGCACGGTCACGTCCGAATTCCTTCTCGATCGTCAGCAACTCATGCAACAGCGCAGCCGGCGCGTGTGCAGTCTCCAGCGCAACTACAGCATTAGTAAACCGTGGCTGGTCTGCATAGCCGACCGGTTCCGTGAGATAGAGTGACGAGCGTCGCACCACTTGCCCCAGGAGGCCGAGCCGTTCCACCGCTGCAGCGAGCGTCGACGCTGGCAGTCCGGCCCAGCTTTCAAGGTTCGCGCCCATGCCGATGTAAGCCATCCTCATCGCTTACACAGACTAACGCTTCCCGCCGTTCTAGGTCGTACGCGTGGAACGCCGCGCCCGTCCTTTCTGTTAGCATCCTCTTCGGAGAACATTTTCACGATGGACGCTCTTTCGACCGCGGGCCTCGGCGCCCGCCGCAATGAAGACATCGCCCTCGACCTTCTCAAGTTCGTCGCTGGAACCACCGGCGTGGGCCGCCCAGCCGCAGGCTCCACGGGCTTCAGCGGAGCACCTGGGCAAAAGCCAGAGGAGCACGTCACACAACTCCTCGATCTCTACACGCGCTGCCTCCATGCCGTCGAAGGGAAAGAGGCCGGCCAATAAGCAGCGGCCCCATCACGCGTGTTGCCGTTGCCGGCGCAGGCTCATTCGGCCGCAACCATCTTCGCGTCTATCGCGAGCTTGAAGCTACCGGTCAGCCGGTGGCGCTGGTTGCCGCGCTTGAGCCGGACTCCGCACGCGCCGCCGAAGTCGCCGCGCAGTACAACATCCCCGTCTTTGCCACGGCGGAAGAACTTCTCGCCGCCGACCTCCAGCTCCACGCGGCCAGCGTCGCCGTGCCCACGGTGCATCATCATGCCGTAGCCTCTGCGCTGCTCGAGGGCGGCCTCGACGTGCTCGTTGAAAAGCCCATCGCCGCCACGCTCTCGCAAGCAGACGAGCTCGTGGCTTTCGCCGAGCGGCACAACCGGATCCTGCAGCCCGGGCATCTTGAGCGCTTCAACCCTGGCGTGCTCGCCGTGCAGCCGCACCTGCGCCGCCCGATGTTCTTTGAGGCGCATCGGCTTTCTGTTTTCACGCCGCGCGCGCTCGACGTCGATGTCGTCCTGGACCTGATGATTCACGACCTCGACATTGTGCTCACCTTCGCCAACTCGCCTGTTCGCGAAGTCCGCGCCGTGGGCTTGCCTATTCTCTCGCCGCGCGTCGACATCGCCAATGTGCGCGTCGAGTTTGAGTCCGGCTGCGTTGCCAACTTCACTGCTTCGCGCGTCTCTACTGAGCGCGTGCGCAAGCTGCGCTACTTCGAGCCTCGCCGCTATGTCTCCATCGACTACGCGCGCCGCGACGTGCTCGTCATCCGCCTCGACGGCAGCGTGCCCGCTGAGATTGCCGCTGCGCTCGAAGGCGGCCGCATCGATCCTGCTGTGTTGGCGCAGCTCGCAGCCAACGCAGGTCAGTCTGCCGCGGGCCCCGGCCTCTCGTTCGCCAAACCGGAGATTATCCCCGGCGAGCCCCTGCGCCTTGAGATTGAATCGTTCCTGCAATCGGTCCGCGAGCGCACTGCGCCGCGCGTTACTGCGCGTCAGGGCCGCAATGCGCTCGCACTTGCACTTGAGATCGAAGCCTCAATGGCTACGCACGCCGAGCGCGCCGGCCTCAAGAACTTCTTCGAGCCCGGGGCCTAGCCCGCAATCCCCAGCACGCGATTCACAAAGCCCACCGCGTACTTCCACACCAGGTAGTAGCCCACCAGCACGCAAGCGAACACCGGCACGATGAGCGCATACGGCACGTAGCACGCGTGAAACCACGTTGCGCCCGTCACACCCAGCGATAGAATGCCCAGGCATGCGGCCGCAGTTGCACCGGCCGGCAGCAGCAGGAACGGCAACAGCGCACCGTGCAATCCGAGCTGCAGGTGCGTCTGCGCATGCGAGGCCAGCCACAACATATTCCACAGCGCCCAGAGGCACGGCACCAGCGCCAACGGAAACACCAGCCCACGCTCAATCGGGAACGGAATCTGCATCCCCAGCCGCAGAACGATGAAAATCGCCAATATCACCGGCAGAATGAGCGTGGGCACAAATGACCCCGCGAGAAAAGCCCTCAGATACGGATGCGCGTTCATAGCAGCCTAGCCTCTCCGCGAACTCCTCCGTTCGCCGGTTACATGCAGTAGAGCAGAATCGGAATGGCCGCCGGAAATGCGAGTGCAAATCCCAGCACACTGCACGCCAGCACCCAGTCAAACCAGTGAGGCAGCGATTGCCGCGCCGTCATATGCACGCGCACTGCCGGCCACAGATCGCGCCGTGGCTCATCGTCCGCCATTGGCGGCATCGCCTGTTTCAGCAGGCTTCGCATTTGCCCGTCATCCCGTTCCATCATGGCCTGATCCCCTGCTCTTCCAAATCTCGCCGCAGCAGGCGCAGCGCACGAAACACACGCACCTTCACCGCTGCCACTGAAATTCCTAACGCCGCCCCCACATCTTTATGCGGCACCTCTTCCACCACCGCCAGCACCGCCGCTACGCGCAGCTTTGGCGGCAGCCTGCCAAACGCCTGCGCCGTCTTACGGCGAATCTCTTCTGCCACGCCAGGATCGCTTCCACCCGGCGCAGCTACATCCACGGCCAACTCCGTCTCAGCATGCTGACGCCGCATCCAGTCCAACGCCGCCCGGGTCGCAATGGAGCGCGCCCAGCCCTCGAAACCGCGCTCAGGGTTAAAACGCGCATGTCCCTGATAGATCCGCCAGAAGGTTTCCACCGTCAGGTCCTCCGCAACAGCCCGATTGCGCACCATGCGCAGAACCCAGCCATACACCGCACGCTGATGCAGGCGGAAGAGCGTTTCGAAGGCAGCGGCATCGCCCACTCGAAACGCCTTCAGGACGTCGTTTGCCTCGTCCTGCATCTGCTCTTCCCCCTCTATCCAACCCTTACGCACCCGCGACGCATAAGGTTACAACCGAAAACGCAACGCCGGCGCGCAATCTTTAAATAAAGCGATTTTTATGCGCCAATTATTCGTTTGGATACTTGACACAGGCCGTTCTACGCCTTAGCGTTGGCACCCGTGGGGCGAGGTGCCACTCGCGCGGTCCTGAATCTGCGCGCGCCCTTGTTTGCCAGAGAGGATGCTGACATGAAGAGCCTTGGATTGCGTCTTGCCGCAACGCTGGTGGCCTGCTGTGCTGCCGCGTATGCACAGGACGCCGCGAAGTCCGCCTATCTCGATACCAGTCTGCCCGCTGAACAGCGCGCAGCCGACCTTGTTCATCGCATGACACTCGAAGAAAAGGCCAGCCAGCTCGTCAATCAAGCGCGCGCCATTCCTCGTTTGAATGTTCCGGCCTACGACTGGTGGAGCGAATCGCTGCATGGCGTAGCCGTCAACGGCACCACCGAGTTCCCTGAGCCCGTCGGCCTGGCCGCCAGCTTCGATCCCGCTGCCATCCATAAGATGGCCGTCGTGATCGGCACCGAGGGCCGCATCAAGCACGTGCAGGCTGTACGCGCAGGACACAGCAACATCTTTGAAGGCCTCGATTTCTGGGCGCCGAATATCAACATCTTCCGCGATCCGCGCTGGGGCCGGGGGCAGGAGACCTACGGCGAAGACCCATTCCTCACCGGCCGCATGGGCGTTGCCTTCGTCACCGGCATGCAGGGCGATGACCCACGCTACTACCGCGTCATCTCCACTCCCAAGCACTTCGCCGTCCACTCCGGCCCAGAGCCCACGCGCCACACCGTCGATGTGTCTATCAGCAAGCACGACGAGATGGACACCTACCTACCCGCATTCCGCGCTGCTGTCACTGAGGGCAAGGCCGGCTCTGTCATGTGCGCGTATAACTCCATCAACGGCCAGCCTGCCTGCGCCAATGACTTCCTGCTCGTCGATCAGCTCCGCGGCAAGTGGAACTTCCAGGGCTACGTGGTCTCCGACTGCGGCGCTGTGATCGACATCTACGCAGGCCACAACTATTCGCCTACGCAGCCAGCCGCCTCTGCCACCTCCCTTCAGCACGGCATGGATAACGAGTGCGCTGACTTCCTCGCCAAGCGCACCGATGATGGCGACTATCGCCCTTACATCGATGCTGTCCACCAGGGCCAGCTGAAAGAGAGCGAGATCGACACCGCTCTTGTGCGTCTCTTCACCTCGCGTGTGAAGCTCGGCATGTTTGACCCGCAGGAGATGGTGCCCTACTCGAAGATTGACGAGAAGCTGCTCGACAGCGCCGAGCATCGCGCCATGGCCCGCAAGCTTGCCAACGAAACCATGGTGCTGCTCAAAAACGATGGTGTGCTGCCGCTTAAGAAGGACGGGATCAAGATCGCACTAGTTGGGCCGCTCGCTGAGCAGACCCGCTTCCTCCTCGGCAACTACAACGGCATTCCCACGCACACCGTCTCTGTACTTGAAGGCATGAAGGCCGAGTTCCCGAAGGCCACCATCCAGTACGTTGAGGGCACTCAGTTCCTCAGCAAGCGCTCAACGCCAGCCCCCGCCGGCATTCTCTCCAGTGACGGCAAGCCCGGCGTGAAGGCCACGTACACTGAGGCACAGGGCATCAACCTCGGAAGTCCAAACGAAAAGCCCAAAGTACTGGCCATGCGCGTTGAGAAGATGCTCGATCTCGCCGCACAGCCGCTGCCCGCTGAAGTCGCAAAGAGCCCTTATGCCGTGCGCTGGGAAGCCGACCTGACCGCGCCTGAAACAGGGGACTACACGCTCGGCCTCAAGGCTACCGGCTTTTTCAGCATCCATGTCAACGATGCGCAGATTGCGTCGAGCTGGGCTGCCAGCGAGCCCGAAGTCAAAACCGGCCGCGTCCATCTTTACAAAGGCGTACCAGCCAAGCTGGTTGTGGAGTACATGGCTGGCGAAGCCAAACCCTTCGCGCAGTTGCTGTGGTCCAAGTACGATCCAGCTCCGCAGCCCGAGGCCATCGCCGCAGCGAAGAACGCAGACGTCGTTGTCGCCGTTGTCGGCATCACCAGCGAACTGGAGGGCGAAGAGATGCCCGTCAGCGAGCCCGGCTTCAAAGGCGGCGACCGCACCAGTCTCGATCTTCCCAAGCCTGAAGAGGACCTGCTCAAAGCGCTCGCAGCCACCGGCAAGCCTCTCGTCGTAGTCCTCGCCAACGGCAGTGCGCTCTCAGTTAACTGGGCCAAAGAGCACGCCAACGCCATCCTCGAAAGCTGGTATGCAGGCGAAGAAGGCGGCTCGGCAATCGCCGAAACACTGTCCGGTGCTAACAATCCCGCGGGCCGCCTGCCGGTCACGTTCTACACCGGAGTCGAGCAGTTGCCACCGTTTGAAAACTACTTCATGCACGGCCGCACCTACCGCTACTTTGAAGGCACACCGCTCTATCCCTTCGGCTACGGACTCAGCTACACCACCTTCTCTTACAGCGATCTCGCCGCTCCAAAGGACCCCGTGCACGCGGGCGATCCTGCGGTCTTCGAGGTCACAGTCACTAACACTGGCAAGGTTGCTGGCGATGAAGTGGCGCAACTCTATCTCAACTTTCCGGATGAGAAGGGCGCTCCTATCCGCGCGCTGCGCGCCTTCGAGCGCGTTCA
>DATMUN010000216.1:0-2400 GCA_035563895.1 Occallatibacter sp.
TGCGCTTGGGCTACGGCGTGATGCGCCGACCGCCGCGGTCGGAACCCATAGCTGTATAGGGAGAATGTCGGATTCCATTGCCTCTGCAGAACCTGCATCACCGCTTGCTGGATAAAGCGGTCCAGCACGGTTGGGATGCCAAGCTTTCGCACCCCTCCTCCATCCGGCTTTGGGATTTCCACCCGCCTCACCGGTTTCGGTTCGTAGGTCCCATTCAGCAATTGCTCCCGAATGGCCGGCCAGTGCTGCTTCAGATAGTCGCCAAGTTGATCGACCGTCATGCGGTCGACGCCCGCGCTACCTTTGTTGTCCCTCACCTGCCGCAATGCTTCCTTCAGGTTTGTTCGCTCACATACTTCCTCCATGATTCGACTCGTGTTGGCTGGGCGTTCGGGTTCATTCACCACCGAGTGCGATTCGATGTCTTCCCGTCCCGCCTGCCGGGCTTCACCCGTCGGCGCCGATGAGAAGTCCAGTCTCAACTGGATGTTCAGCCGCTTGTCGCTCTCGAGATTCATGTCCTACTTGCCTCTCCTCTCGTTCGGGCCTTCAGCCATCGTTTCCGGTTCGGCCTATCTGTTGACTCCACCTTTCGGTTCCGGAGTGCCTCACTAGCCTTGCCGACGCCATGACCTATTATGCCCTCTGCTGACTTCTGCCCTGCGGTCAGGCCGCCTCTCGGTTGCCTCAGTCGAAGGAGCGACACAGAGCAGATCTCCTGGGGTAATCTCAGCCGCCTTCCGTGCACAGTCGCCGAATCTACGCTTCGCACCCTTGATGGATATGGACTTCGCGGTACGTTGCCCGCTCGTCCGGCGCTCGCGCCTTCTATTCGATTTTTGTCCATCGACCCGCACTTTTGCTTGGTGCTTCCTTCAGACCCCACCTCGCGGCGACGGCCCTTGCACCATCACTAGCCCTTCACCTCCATCAGGTTGGGCAGAGGACTTTCACCTCCGAGCTGCTGAGCATGCCCAGCACACATCGGGATAGGGGGGAGCCTCGCGGCTCCGCCCCTCCCACACCACCTGGCATACGGGTCCGTACCACGGCGGTTCGAGAAGTTGCGCTAACGCGCTTCGAACAGGGACGGGAGACCGAGCGATTTGAAGTAGGCATTGGAGAGCCCCACAGAGAGCGCTTTGCTCCTGGCAAGGTGCCAAGGACCACGGCCGCTGCCGGCCATATTGCGTAACTCCCCCGAGACTCCCAGCGCGACCAGTGCCGCTCGGCGACGCCGTGGTGTTTTCCACTGACGCCAAAGGGCGGCCCGCAGTCGCAACCGGACCCAGCGAGTGAGGGCGACCAGCACCTCGGGCGTTTCGCAGAAGCCGAAATAGCCACGCCAACCCCGCATATACAGGGCCAGCTCTTCCATTATCGTCTTGATGCTGACGCCCTTGGCCGTTCGCGTGATCTCCCGGATTCGTTGCTTGAACCGTTCCAGAGATTTCGGCGCAATCGTGCGCCTGATGTCTGGGCCGGCTGTAAAGCTGAACCCGAGGAACTTCCGTTCCTGCGGTCGTGCCACCGCACTCTTCGGCTCATTTACCTTGAGCTTGAGCTTTTGTGTGATGAAGCGCGAGATGCTCTCCATCACCCGCTGACCCGCGCGCTCGCTGCGAACGTAAATATTACAATCGTCCGCATAGCGAACAAAACGGTGTCCCCGGCACTCCAGCTCGCGGTCGAGTTCGTCGAGCACGAGGTTACTTAGCAGTGGCGAAAGCGGTCCTCCTTGCGGAGTTCCTTCGACGCTCGGGCTGACCAGTCCGTTCTCCATCACCCCGGCATTCAGGAATGCCCGGATGAGTTTCAACAGCCGCTTGTCCTCGACCCGCTTGGCAACCTGGCCCATCAGTTTGTCGTGGTTGACTCGATCGAAGAATTTTTCCAGATCAAGATCGATCACCCAGCCGTAGCCTTGCGTAACGTACTGCTGCGCTTGCGCCACGGCTTGATGCGCCGACCGATGCGGTCGAAATCCATAGCTGTGATGGGAGAACGTCGGGTTCCATCGCCGCTGCAGAACCTGCATCACCGCTTGCTGGACGAAACGATCCAGCACGGTTGGGATGCCAAGCTTTCGCACCCCTCCTCCATCCGGCTTCGGGATTTCCACCCGCCTTACCGGTTTCGGTTCGTAGGTCCCGTTCAGCAATTGCTCCCGAATGGCCGGCCAGTGCTGCTTCAGATAGTCGCCAAGTTGATCGACGGTCATCCCGTCGACGCCCGCGCTACCTTTATTGCTCCTCACTCGCCGCAATGCTTTCTTCAGGTTTGCTCGTTCACATACGTCCTCCATGGTTCGACGCGTGTTGGCTGGGCGTTCGGGCTCACTCACCGCCGATGGCGATTCGATGTCTTCCCGTCCCGCCTGCCGGGCTTCACCCGTCGGCG
>DATMUN010000217.1:0-7252 GCA_035563895.1 Occallatibacter sp.
GAGGCGCTGCCCGTAAAGACCACGCCCGGTTCCACATTGGCAATCAGCAGCGGGTTGCCGCTGTCCAGCGGAGCATTTTCCAGCTCATCCTGCGAAAACACCTCGCCGCGCTGCGGGTGGGTCAGGTCGAGCTGCACCTCATCCGCGCGGACCACCACGCTCTCTGTCGCCGCTCCCGGCTTCAGGGTCAGTTGCACCGTCACGCTGGCATCCAGCTCCAGCCGAATGCCCTTCTCCGCGGCCAGTGCAAATCCCGCAGCCGATGCGGACACGTCATAAAGCCCGGGCCGCAGGTTCGTAATCGTGAAGTGACCCGTGGATGTGCTCACACCCGAGACATCCTGGTTGGTCAGCTCGTTATGCACAACAATGGCTGCTTTCGGCACCACCGCGCCGGACTGGTCCAAAACCTGTCCGGTAATCGAAGTCGTCTGTTGCGCACCGGCAAATACCCCTGCAAAAAGCGCGAGTAGCATCGCCACCGTGCAACGAAAACTGGCTCTATTCCTCATCTGTCCTCCGAAATTGTCTTTCGGCAATCCTGTAAACGCTTACTCAATTCCACATCACACATCTTCTCGTGCGTGCTTCTGCGGCCCTTGTGTGAGGCGACCATCTACCCTCGCGTTTTGCCACTTCTTCAGGGCCGCTGGTCAACCCAGCCGGTTGCTCTCACGCTCGCCTCCATCCAGTCCTGGCATCGCCCGGCAAAATGGAGAGCGCAAAAAACATCTGCCTCTTGACCGCACACAACTAAGCCACCTGAGCCAGAAAGGTGGCAAGATCGTCACGGTTTTTATCATGTTAAATCTATTGATAATAAACAAGATATTCTCGATAAATATCCCGCCGTTTTCGTTGCGCGCTATAATGAGTCGTTCCTTGCCCGCCATCTTTTTTCTGCGTCCTGCTCGTTGCAGCCCGTCTAATAGAGGCATAGATGAACCCAGAGAACCCCTCATCACATCAGGGTCACCGCGAGCAGGACCCCGATCCATCCCAGGCCGGCATCGTCTGTCCGCAAGAGCTGGATCAGGCCCCCGATCCCCCCGCGCCACTCGTCCTCGAAGCGCTCAAGCATATCCTGGAAAGCGAATTCTTCCGCACCAGCACCCGTGGCAGGCAGTTCCTCACCTACGTCGTGCAGTACCGCCTCGAGCGCCATCCCGAGCCGCTTAAAGAACGAATGATCGGCGCGGCCCTCTTCCACCGCCCCCTCGACTACGTGACCGGCGACGACTCCGTGGTCCGCGCTCAGGCCCGCGAGGTCCGGCGCCGCCTCGAAAAGTACTACATCGCCTATCCCACCGGCCACGAGCTGCGCATCGCCCTTCCCACAGGCTCCTACGCCCCGGAGTTTCGTCTGGAAGCCCGCCAGCCCGCAATCCCCGCCGCCTCACTCGCTCTGCCCGGCCCGGTCATCGGCTCAGTCGCCCCCGCTTCGCCCGCCCAGGCCCAGCCGCGCTTCAAAAACTACCGCTTCGGACTGCTCTCAGGCGTCGCCATCACCCTGCTGGTCCTTGCCACTGGCATCGGGCTCACCCATTTCATTCATCTCCGCGTTGCCCAGCCCGCCCTCACCCAATTCTGGTCACCGGCCTTAAGCTCCTCCAAGCCCGTGCTCATCTGCCTCCCCAAGCCCGTCTTCTACCGCCCTACCGTCGACCTCTATAAACGCAGCGAGAAGTATCCCGGCGAGTTCGACCACGAGGTCTACCGGATGAATCACCGTCCCCACCTCGACGTCAAAGAGCCCATCACCTGGGGAGACATCGTCGAGTACTGGGAATATGGTGTCGGCCGCGGTGACGTTCTGGCCGCCGTCCACATCTCCAACTTCCTCGGCCGCCAGAATAAGGACAACGAAGTCAGAATCGGCGATGGATACAACTCCCAGGACCTGCGCAACTCCCCGGCCATCGTCATCGGCGCCTACAGCAACCCATCGTCCATCGACTTAACCAAGAACCTGCACTATTACTTCGCCGATGACGACAAGGGAATGCGAATTCAGGAGCAGGGCGCGCAAGGGCACTCCTGGCCGGACGCGCAAACGCAGCCAGGCGTTGACTACGGTCTCGTCGCGCGCCTCCTCGACTCCGACACCGGCCAGTTCGTCGTCATCGTTGCCGGCATGACCGGCAGCGGCTCCGATGCCGCAGCCGATCTCGTCACCAACCCGCGCAGCTTCGATGCAGCGTTGTCGAAACTCTCCAAGGGATGGGCCCAGAAGAATCTGGAGATCGTCGTCAGCACCCAGGTAAGCAACGCCGTCGCCGGCCCTCCGAAGGTCGTCTCAGCCTACTCCTGGTAGTAGCCGCTGATTCGCCTACTCTAGAGCCCCAGTATCTCGATACAGAATCTCGAACAGCGTCCAGTCATCCTGCGCTTCCCTGCCCTGCTGGAACTGGGCCAGACGTTCGAGGATCGTATCGAGCGTACCTTCCACGGCAATCTCGTCGAAGCGCGAATCGCCAAACATCTCACCCGCCGGGTTACGCGCTTCGATAATCCCGTCCGTCGCCAGCAACACCCGGTCGCCCGGCTCAAGCTGGCATCGCGCCGCCGTGTACGACGCATCCGGAATCAGCCCCACAATAAAATTGCTCTCTTCCAGATGGCGAATCCCCGAAGCATTCACCACCGTCGGCTCCACGTGGCCGCAGTTGATGTACTCCAGCGTCCCGTCCGGGAACAGCTTCAGAAGCACCATCGTGGCGTACTTCCCAACGTTGCGCGCGTAAAGGAAGCGATTCACCAGGTCGGCAACCGCGGACAATTCCTGTCCCGTCAGCAGTTGCGCATGGATGATGCCCTGCAGCGTAGCAGCCACAATCGACGCCGGCACGCCTTTTCCCGACACATCGGCAATCGCCGCGCAAACACAGTCGCCCACCGCCACCGCATCGAAGAAGTCGCCGCCAATCGCCGAGCACGGCACCGTCTTCGCCTGCAACACCGCATGCGGCAGCTTCGGTAGCGTAATCGACATCAGCCCGGAGTGAATCTGCGCCGCCACCGCCAGCTCCTCCGCCGCGCGCCGCGCCTGCACCTCCGCCTCAGCCAGCAGCGCGTTATCCAGCAGCGTCGCGGCCTCCGTCGCCACCATGTCCAGCACCTGCTGATCGATCTCGCTCAGGTTCCCCGCTCCCAGCTGGCTGTCGAGATAGAGCAACCCCAGCACGCGATCCGGCTCCCCGCCAGACATGTGCTTGCGCAGCGGTATGCAGTAGATGCTCCGGATCGCATTCGCCAGAACACTCGTCCACGCCGACGCATCCTCATCGTTCAGCGTGTCGCTGATCGAGAACTTCGAATTGCTTTCGAGAGCCTTCTGAATCGAACGCCGTGAAACCGTAGTATCGTCCTCGATGACCGTGCCGTCCGATCGCAGCCCCAGCGCAAGCCGCATCTCGCCATCGTCCCGAAGAAAAACAAATCCGCGTTCCACACCCGTCAGCTTGATCGACGAGCGCAGCAGCACGCGCAAAATGTCCTTGATCGCCCCGCCGGAGTTCAGTTCCCGCGCAGCGTTGATCACGAAGTTCAGCTGCTCCATCTCGTGTACGGCAGGACTGGCATTCCCCATCGAAGGAGCAAAGATCGTCAACGCCGAAAGCAGTCCTTCCGCAAGCGAGTGGGTCTGGCGATCCTTGTCGACAGGCGGATCGTCAAAGCAAAACCTGATTCCATTCAGAGACCCGAACTGCACAACATCGCCCGGATGAAGAATCGCCCGCTCCGCGCGCAGCCCATTCACATAGGTCCCATGCGTGCTCCCCTGGTCCACTACTTCAAACCGGTCGTCGACCCGCCGAATACTCGCATGGCGCCGCGAGACATAATTCTCCGTGAGCACCAGGTCCTGGTCGGCCATACGCCCAATCGTGACCGCGTCTCGATCCAGCGCAAACAAGTGCTCGCCGCAGTTGTCTGCGTACGTCAGCACGGGGCGGTTCTGTGCAGATGTCATGGCACACATGGCAGTCACGGGCCCAAGGGGAAAATCCGGCGATCAGGACTATCAGAACATCTTCAGCCTTGTGAGGGAAGTCCTATCTTACCCGGTTCTTGCACGTAGTGCTGCCACTGGTAATACCCCGTCAGAAGTCCAGCCGAAGCGACATCTGTATCTGGCGCGGACTGCCGATCGCGTGAAGAGTAATGCCAAGTCCCGCCGGGCAGCTATAAAGCCCAACGTTCGTGTTGTCGCAAGCCGTTGGCAACGCCGGCGTGCCCACCACCGGATAGCTGTCGTAAAACGCGTTCTGCGACACGTTATTCCCCGGAATATCGAAACTCGTCGTATTCGTCAGGTTGAAGATATCGAAGGTGAACCGAAGCTTCATCGCCTCGCTCAGCGCAGTCATCTTCACAATCGACATATCCGCCCGCCTCTGCGCCGCCTGGCGAAAGATATTCCGCTGCCCGTGATTCAGAAAGGTCGTCTCGTAGATATCCCCATCGGGAATCGCGCCATTCAAGTCGCCAGGGCTGAGCAGTGGCAGCGTGAAACAATCCGCCTTCAGCGCCGGTGTTCCAAACGCGCCAGACGCGCCCGTCATCGCGCTCTTCGGGCTGCACGACGACTTGAGCGGAACAATCGGATCAGTAATGCCATCGTTCACGCTGTAGAAGATGCTGCCCACCGCGCCCGTATAGTCAATCACCGCATAGGGCTGGCCGCTCTGCAGAATCGTCATCCCGTTCACACTCCAGCCATTCGCCAACATGCTCGCAACCCGCCGCTTCTCATGCAGAGTCGGCAGTTCATACGAGTACGTAAAATCCAGCACATGCTTGCGGTCAAAGTCCGCCAGCCCATAGCCGCTCCGCAGTTGCGTCGGATTGTTGCCGTTGTAAAACAGCCCCATGGCGCTGTTCTCGTCCGTCGCATGAGAGAACGTGTACGACGCACCCACCTGGAATCCCCTGCTCATGCGCTTGTCCACATGCACCTGCAGCGCGTTGTACGCAGCAATCCCCGCCGCGCGATAATCCTCTGACTCCGCCGAGTAGCCAATGTACGGCACGCGCAGATCCACATTCCCGCCCTCATACGTCGTCAGATACGGCGTCCCATCCGGCAGGTCGATCGGCACAAAATTCTGATCCACCAGCGTGTAGCCATACGTGTAGTTCTGATTCCGAATCGCACTCGACGGACTGGCAATGTTCGGCTGATTAAACGGCAGCGGAATCACCTGGTGCCGCCCGAGATTGCCCACATACCCCACGTCGATCGCAAAATCCCTCTCCGGCTGCCACTGCAAATCCAGCGTGTAGTTCATCGAGTAGGGCAGCTTGTTCGTCCTGTCATACACCGCCATGCTGAATGGAATCGCGCCATAACTGACCGCATTTGCATTCGGCAGCACCTTCGTGATGTCCGCCGCCGTGCCCGTCGGCGCAGGCCCCAGCGTCGCACCCCACGGCTGCGACAAGTTAGCCACCGTCGGATCGCACGTTGGCACATAGCCCTTGTAATAAGTCAGATCGTATTGCGGACATGTCTGCGAACTCACAAACGGCGGCGCCTGGCTCACACCAAACGTGCCGCCCAACACCTCGCCCGCCGCAAACCCCGGCGAAAGATACGAGTACAACTCGCCGCGGTCATAGTAGAAGCCGCTCCCCGCACGCACCACGATCTTGCTGTGAAACCGTCCCGGCGTCCACGCAACTCCAATCCGCGGCGCAAGCCCCCATTGCCGCCCCACCAGCATCGTATCCGAGTTATTCCGCGCAATCACATACCCATTGTTCACAATCGTCCCACTCGGATTATTCGGATCGTCTGCCGTCCCTGCATCAAAGAGCGCCGGATCGAAGTTATAAATGTGCCCATACTTCTCCGAGAATCCCCCGTTGAAATCGAACCGGATTCCCGCCGTCAGGCTCACATTCGGCCCCATCTGCACCTTGTCCTGCACAAACAATCCCGCCTGCCGCGAGCGATAGTACCGGTTGCCATTGCCCTGCAAAAACGTCGTCGTCTGAAAGTTATCGGTAGTCGTAATCAGCCCTTGCACAAACTGCCCGAAGTCCGCCGAAGACGTCGTTCCCGCCAGCCCCGGTCTGCGATCGCGCACATTCAACTGCGTATGCGACCAGTTGCCGCCCACCGACACCGTATGCGCGCCCTTGATCCAGATCAGGTTGGCCGACGGCATCCAGCGATTCTGAAACACGCCCGTGAGCGAGCTCTGAATCGCACCCGGCCCAATATTCAGCGTCTGCATTCCAGTCGGAGTATTCGCGCCCAGAATGTCCACAATCGTCACGCCCGAGTAGTACGGCGAACCAAGGTTGTTCACGCCCACGTCCGAAGCGCTCACCGGCTGCTCGTTATCGCTGTAGACCTTCTCGCGGATAAATCCGAACACCTCCGTAACGCTCAGGTTTGACCTCAGTACATTCACGTTGTTCACCGTGAATACCTGGCTGCCCGCATCCAGATGCTGCTCAAACCCCGGCACATTCGAGAAGGCATACGGCGCCAGCGTCGGATCATGCTGGTAGTAGTACTTCAGCGCCAGCGTCCCCTTGTCCCCGTTGTTCAAATCCAGATCCGCCACCGCTTGATCGCTGCTGAAGTACGCCGTGCCCGGCAGCGACACGTTGTAAGGATGCGTCACCGTCGCCACGCCCGTCGGATTCGGTACCAGCCACTTACCAGGCTCTCCCTTCACCGCAGGCAGATTGAACAGCTTATAAGCCACGCTGCTTCCCGGATTCACCGCGTCATTGTTCAACTGCGCCGACGACAGCGTCCCTCCCATCGGGCAGTAATAATCCGCCTGGCTCGCATCCGGCTGCGGACACCATCCCGCATTCGCCACCGCAGCAAACCCGCTCGCACTGCGGTCATCGCTCAGCCCCACCGGTACTGAAAATCGCGAGTACCCAATCTCCTGATCAGAAACATGCAGATGCTGATACGCGACAAATCCAAACAGCCGGTCCCTGATCAGCGGACCTCCCACCGTAGCTCCCGCCGTGTACCGGTGCAGTTGCGGCACCTTCTCGTTGTCTGGAATATCCGAGTCCTGCTTGAAGAAAAACGGCGCGGCATTCAACCAACCCGTCCCGCGATGCAGATAAGCACTCCCATGCAATCCATTCCCACCGGACTTCGTGCTCAGATCAAGATGCGCTCCAGCCGTCGATCCCTGCTGCACGTCATACATCGACGCATTCACGCGCACCTCTTCAATCGTCTCCGGCGCAGGACTCGGTATCGCGTTGCCGA
>DATMUN010000218.1:0-7306 GCA_035563895.1 Occallatibacter sp.
CGCGCAGAAACGCATATGAGCCGCCCGCCCGCGGGAACGCCGCACCCAGCTCAGCCCACACCAGCCCGTCCGCCACAGCGATCAACGCGCCCAGCAGCCACGCGGCCACGCTTAGCCTGTAGCCCGCCGCCGCAATCACCAGCGGCAGCGTGATGAACGGCCCCACGCCGATCATCTCCAGCATGTTGAAGAGCACTGCCGAGCGCAGGCCGATGCGCCGTTCGAGAGTCTGATTTGTCGTCGAGGAGAGCAAGGCGATTCCGCGTGTTCGCTTCACGGATTGTACACTGACCATGACCATGGTTCCCTCTCGCCGCCTTGCTCACGCCACCCTCGTCGCCACGCTCTCAGGCCCATTCAGCGCGGGTTGGAGCGCACTCGCACTCCACGCTCAGCAGCTCGAACTTCCAGCATCCGAGCCCTCCGCCATCGCGCTTCCCCTACCCGAGGACCGCGGCACAGCCAAACTCCAGCGCACGCTCAAAGAGCTGGGCGCCACCGCGAGCCTGCTGATGATCGTGGCGCACCCCGACGACGAAGATGGCGCACTACTCACCTATCTCTCACGCGGCCTCGGTGTGCGCTGCACGCTCTTCACCCTCACGCGCGGCGAAGGCGGACAGAACGCAATGTCCGCCGACTCCTACGACGCACTCGGCCTCATCCGCACCAACGAACTGCTGAAGGCCAGCGAGTACTACGGCGCCGAGCAACTCTGGGGCACTGAAGCCGACTTCGGCTTCTCGAAGACACAGGAAGAAGCCTTCGCCCGCTGGACGCATGAGCGCGTCCTCTACGACGCCGTTTTGGCTGTGCGCCGCACGCGCCCTCAGGTCATCGTCTCCACCTTCGTCGGCGGCATCACAGACGGCCACGGCCAGCACCAGGTCTCCGGCGAGATCGCACAAGAGGCCTTCAAAGCGGCAGGCGATCCCAAAGTCTTCCCCGAACAGCTGAAGGATGGCCTTACGCCGTGGCAGCCGCTCGCCGTCTACTCCATGACGCCCTTCGCGCCCATCACCGACAAAGGCATGTTCGACTACGCGACCGGCAAGTGGGCGCCCGCACGCTTCCATAATTACGTCACCGATACGTGGACCGAAGGCGCGCTCGCGGACGATGTGACGATTCAGGTGGGCCAGCGCGACGCGGCGACTGGCCGCAGCTACACGCAGATCGCGCGTGAAGGCTGGGGCATGCAGAAGTCGCAGAACGGGGGTGCGAACCCCACACTCAGCGGCCCCGCAACCACGAGTTACCACCTCTGGTCGGCCGTTGATTCGGCGCGCTCATCCAGTTCCTCCGCGCAGAACGACAGTTTCTTTCGTAACAGCAAGGTCACAGTAGATACCAGCATTGCCGGTATCGCGCATCTCGCCACAGGTTCGCCCGCGTGGTTGAACGAAAGTTTGAAGACGATCCAGACCGGCGTCGATCAGGTCCTGAACGGGTGCCCGTGCTCTGCCAGTGCTGAAACAGCACATGCGCTTTCGGCAGCCTACAAGCAAACGCTCGAGCTGCGCTCACGCGTGAACACCAGCTCGCTCGACCCGAATTCAAAGGCGAGCATTCTCTTCGAGCTCGACCGCAAGATCGAACAGTTTCAAGCCTCATTCGTCGAACTGCTCGGCCTCGAAGTCACGTCCTTCCGCACCAACGACACCGCTGCACAGATCTCCGGCTTCCGTGGCGCCACGGCAGACGAGACGCCGCGCTCCGTCGCTCCCGGCGAGGAGTTTCACGTCCGCGTGCACGCAGTGCACAACGGGGGCGCAACCTTGAAGCACATCTGGCTCGCCAGCGCTACAGGCGATCAGTGGTCCAGCACATTGACCGCAGGCAAGGCCAACGCGAACGCTCCCGTCTCTGATCCCGTCTTCACCGTTCGCGCCGCAACCAATGCCGCGCCCACTGCCCCCTTCTTCACGCGCCCCTCGATCGAACAGCCCTACTACGACGTTTCGAACGAAGCATGGCGCGAACTCTCCTTCGCACCGTGGCCGCTTGCTGTCTGGGCAGAGTTTGAGTTTGACGGCGCACCTATCCGCGTCGGCCGCGTCGTCCAGACACTTGCGCGTGTCACCGGTCCAGGCGGCATTTATCAGCCTCTCGTGGTTGCACCGGCCGTCGGTGTTCGCCTTACGCCAGAGGCCCGCATCCTGCCGCTCGATGGCAGCGCTCTGCCTGTCAGGGTCGTCGTTCACACACAGGGCACCGCCGAAGGCTCCGTTACGCTCAACCTTCCGGAAGGCTGGCGCGCCGAGCCCGCCTCTGCCGCATTCCACCGCTCCAGTGCAGGAGACACCGAGCCGCTCGTCTTCTCAGTCACACCGGCCACCGGCGCACATACAGACGCATTCACCATCCAAGCCGTTGCCCACTCCGCCGGACACGATTACACCAGCGGCTGGCAGGGCATCGGATACTCAGGTCTGCAGCCGTATAACCAGTACGCACCGGCCATCCTGCACACGCGCAAGGTTGATGTCGCACTCGCAAGGGACCTGCGCATCGCCTATGTCATGGGCACTGGCGACACCGTGCCCGAAGCCATCGAGGGCATGGGCGCCGGCGTTCATCTGCTTACGGCCAGTGAAATTGCCTCTGGCGACCTCTCCGCGTGGAACGTAATTGTCATCGGCATACGGGCCTACTCCGTTCGCCCGGAACTGGCCGCTGCTGAAGCTCGGCTCGCACAGTGGGTGCATGCTGGCGGCACACTCGTCGTCCAGTACCAGAGCGCCGACTTCCCCGCTCCCGTTGTCATCTCGCTAGGCCGCTCCGCAGAGCGCGTGGTCGACGAGTCCGCCCCCGTCAAGTTGCTCGCGCCAGACGATCGCCTGCTCTCGTGGCCCAACCGAATCACTTCAGCAGACTTCGGCGGCTGGGTAGAAGAGCGCGGACACGGCTTTCCGGCCACATGGGATTCGGGCCTCACTCCGCTTACAGAGACAGCCGATGCCGGACAGGATCCGCAACGTGGCGGCTTGCTCGTCGCCCATCTCGGCAGCGGCACCTATATTTACGTTGCCTTCGCACTGCACCGGCAGCTACCTGAGCTCGTTCCTGGCTCTTATCGCCTGCTGGCCAACTTACTCAGCTCCGGTAAGTCAAAATAACGCCACGACCCGCCACGCATCGCATAAAACCCAATAAATACGCGCATCGCATTTATGAATACCGTGTAAATTTACACGGTATTCATAACTCATTGCGTTTTATTAAAAACACGTGAATTAGTCAAATATTCATCTATATCTGAGACCCTCAGTAACGGATACATCCACCATCGTCTGTACTTTGCACTCGATGCCGGAAGTGTCCATTTCTTCCGCTCGATCAGGATGAAACCTCGCACTCATGTAGTCAGAGCATTCACGAGCGGTGAAGAAGGTGGCGCCCGCGCATGGCGCGAGTGCGATCAGCATTCAAACAGTACCTCCGTGAGGGAAAAGAGAGGCCCAATGAATTTCACGCTCCGTAAGGCTGCTGCAGCAATCCTGGCAGCCAGCTTTGTCGGCATCTACGCCAACGCCGCCGAACCACCGGCGCCCGCTAAGAAGCATGCCGCCGCCAAGAAGCCTGCCACGCCGACCGTTGAAGAACAGATCGAGGCGCTGCGCAAGGAGTTCCAGGGACAGATCGACGGTCTCAAGGGCGATCTTGCCGCCAAGGACACCCAGCTGCAGCAGGCCAAGCAGGCCGCTGCCGATGCACAGGCCGCCGCTCAAAAGGCTGAAGCCGACGCCACCGCCCAGCAGCAGGCCACCACAGACAATGCCGCTGCAGTCAACGCTCTGCAGGGTACGGTGACTGATCTGAAGGCGAATGCCGTCTCCATCGCCGCCACCATCTCCGATGAGAACCAAGCCATCAAAAAGGCCATCAGCAGCCCCGATGCGCTCCACTACAAAGGCATCACCATCTCGCCGGCGGGCAGCTTCATCGAAGCTGCAACCGTATGGCGCAGTGCAGCCACGGGCGGTGACATCAATACGCCGTTCACAGGCATTCCGCTCGAACACGCCGACAATGCAAAACTGAGTGAGTTCTTCGGTTCGGGCCGCCAGTCGCGTCTGGCGTTGAAGGCTGTCGGCAAGTTGGACAAGGTAACCCTGACCGGCTACTACGAATTGGACTGGCTCGGCACGGGTATCACCTCAAACAACAACCAATCAAACAGCTACGTGATGCGCCAGCGCCAACTCTGGGCTGAAGCAGCATTCAACTCCGGCTTTACGCTCAGCGCCGGCCAGATGTGGTCGTTGGCAACTGAAACCACGAAGGGTACGTCGAACGGCACAGAGATCCTGCCGGGGACGATTGATCCGCAATACACCGCCGGATTTGTGTGGACACGCCAGTACGGTTTCCGTGTCAGCCAAAAGCTGGGCAAGGGCCTCTGGCTTGCTGCGTCTGCAGAAAATGCCGAAACACTGAACCCCGCCGGAACGATCGCGCTCAGCACCGGCACAACGATCCTGCTGGGCAGCGGCGGCACTGGCGGCGGCTTGTACAACTCAACGGCAAACTACTCGTTCAATTACGCCCCCGACTTCGTCTTCAAGGTCGTTGCTGAACCGGGTTGGGGCCACTGGGAAGTCTTTGGCATCCAACGCACCTTCCGTGACCGTATCTACGCGACCGGCGTGTCGCCACGCAACGACACGGAAATTGGTGCCGGAATTGGCGGTAGCATGCGCGGCATGCTGTTTGCCAAGAAGCTGACCGTGGGCGTGAAGGGACTGTGGGGGCAGGGTATGGGCCGCTACGGAGACTCCACCATCGCAGATGTGACCATCAAGCCGAACGGTATGATCGAACCGCTGCACGGCTTCTCTGCCCTGAGCACCGTTGAGCTCAACCCAACCCCGCGTTTGAGCGTGTACATGAACTACGGCGGCGACTACATCAACCGTCTGATCCTTTCCACCACTGCAAACGTTGGCTACGGCAATCCGTTAGCAAATATGTCTGGCTGCAACACTGAAGTTGCGGCCGGCACAACGTACTCCAACAGCGGTACAGGTTTCGGCAACGGTAGTAACCCCGCAAACTGCGGTGGCAACAACAAGGACGTACAGGAAGCCAGCTTCGGCTACTGGTATAACTTTTACAATGGTCCGAAGGGTCGCTTCCGTCAGGGCATCCAGTACAGCCACTTTGTCCGTAACCTGTGGTCTGGCGCGGGTGGCACCACCAACCCCGGCGGCGGTGCGCAGGGCACCGACGATATCATCGAAACCTCGCTCCGTTACTACCTGCCGTAGTTCTCTCGGAGCAGCAAGAAGAAGGGCAGCCTAACCAGGCTGCCCTTCTTCTTTGTGTGTCTAAAGATGTTCCGTCAGTTCGTTCGAGGCTCCCCGTTATCTCGAAATGCTGTACCGGCAACCGTCTTACCGGAAGCCAGCACATCCCGCATTCGCTCGGGATTTGGCCCGCCGGTCGACTCGGCCGCTTGTAAGACAGCAAACGCATCTGCAGGTAGAGTCTTCGCCGGCATCCTGAAGATCCACGGAACATTGGTCGACGTGATTGAAGTGTCATCCGTCAACGCAAGAACCGGCACAAACGCCTTCAGAGAAAGCTGCTCTGCCAGATGCGCCGCATCACGATTCAGCGCAACAATGGCAACAGCATGCTCGTCCCAGAGCGCCCGCACCAGCGCATCTGACCCGGCCCACACCTTCCAGTCTGCGCCGCGCCAACTCGGATCGCTCTCGACAGGGATCACCTTCCACGCACGTGATCCACTTGCTGCTGCCAGCGCCTGCTCCACCCGCGCACTACCCGCAATCTTCGCTGCATCCGGACCAAAGAAAACAACACGAAGCGGCCCTGCCGGCGGATCCGGCCGCGCTGGTCCGGCGAAACCCACGCCTTCTTCGCCAACCCGCGCGTACGACTGCGCTGGCGGTTTGGCCTCAGACTTTTGTTCCGGTTTCATATCATCCTTCGGCGCAGCAGGCTCATCCTTTTCCATGGTCTGCACACGATAACTGATTGCGCCGTTGTGTACCGTTGCCAAATACATCGGTGAAACATTCTTCTGGTTTGGATCGAAGACCATGTGCCCTGTCACGCCGTCATACGCTTCAATATTTGCCAACGCATCGTGAATGCGCGCGCGATTCAGCCCAGCTTTGCAAATAGAATTAAGCAGAGCATTCATCGCATCGTATGCCAACGCCGCAAACTGCTCCGGCTTCTCGTGGAAGCGCGTTTCGAAGCGCTCGTTGAATGCAAGCCAGCGCGGATCATTCCGCGATGGATCATATGGAAACACTGCCTCGAAACCTTCCGCTGCATCCTTGGCCTGCACCAGAAATTCCGGACCAATCGTGCGATAAGAGCCGAAGACCCGCTGCTTCATACCCAATGCACGCATCTGCTTCAGGATGCCCGCCGCATCAGCTTCGTCTCCCCAGATCACAATCGCATCTGTGCGCGAAGACTGGATGATCTTCAGCGCGCGTGTGTAATCCGTATCGCCCGGCATGAACTTCTGCTCGATCACCACCGGGTGACCAAGCCGCCTGGCTGCATCGCGAAACTTCAGCACTCCAAAGCGTCCATAGCGATTGTTTACACGCAGCAGTGCCACGCGCTTCATCCCAAGCTCTGTGAAGATGCGCCTGGCCAGCGTAAGGCACTGCACGCGGTCATCCTGAAGATCCGTGAAGTACCAGGGAATATACGTCTCGGGAATTGTCGGGTCCGTCGAAGCAGAATTGACAATCGGGATCTCTGCCTTGAGCGCCACCCGCAGCACAATGTGGGTTGACTCCGAACTGATGGAACCGAAGATCGCCCAGTCCTCATCGTCATAGACCATCTTGATGGTCTCGTTCGAAGGCGAACCCCAGATCGTCGGATCCGTCGGCCGGTCATCGCCGTAAACAGCCTTGGCCTGCCAGTTGTCGTAGTCGTTGTGCAGCATCAGCTTGTACGGAATGCCGCCATAGCCGCCGTGCGCGTTGGCTTCTTCAATTGCCAGCTGCGCACCATGCAGCATACGCTGGCCAAACGCCTGGTCCGGCGTGTGCTCAATCGGGCCAAAGAAACCAATGCGCACTTCAGTCAGGTCTTTCGGATCGGGGACATCGCGCCCTGCACCCGCAAAGATGTTCGGGTGCGTGTAGTTGAGAAAGTACGGCTTGGCAAACTTCTCATACGGGCTCATGTCCGTGGGCTCATCCGCGTAGGGCTCCACGTTACGGTCGCGCGGTGGCGGCGGCGGATTCTTCCCGCACTCGCACACATGCGACTCGGCGGGCGACGGCACATGGGCCGGAGCCTGCGCCAT
>DATMUN010000219.1:0-4122 GCA_035563895.1 Occallatibacter sp.
CGTATAGCCCCCCGTGGCGATAAACGCCGAGCAGCGTCCGCGCGGGTGAATCGCCGGTGCATTCTCCGCGTGTGTGTGCTTGTCGAGCCAGGGCACGTAATACTCTGAGAGCTCAATCGCGCCATTCAGAGCCACCACATCCCACACATCCAGCTTCGCGCCCTTTGACCGCGCTCCCCTGGCTATCCCTTCAAGCTCCTGCTGATACTCCGCCTCGATGTGCGGCCACAGCATCTTGCGCCCAGCCTCGCGGAAAAATTCCCAGTTCCGGCGGGTGCCGTGCTCCAGTTCCAGCTTATTCACGCGGATCAAGTCGGCGATCTCAGCCGACAGCAACTGACCATGCTGATACCCGATCTCTGCCGGGGTGCCCTCGAGATGCACATACGTCCACCCGCCGCGCTCAAACCGATACGCGGCAGATGCCGACAGAGCTTTTGTCTTTAGCTTTGATTTAGCTGCGCCTGCGTCTGTTGCAGACAGCACAATGAGAAGCACGCACGAAAGCAAGGCACACAAGCGCGTACAGTGCATCAGGATTTCCTCCGGAATGCACTGACCATATCACGCCAGACGTTCACGATTCGAGCGTCCGGCCCGCGGCTATTTGCGCTTGCCTGCAGGCTTCTTAGGTGCTGGTTTCGCCGCACGCGCCGTCTTCACCGGCTTGGCCGCCGGCTTCTTCTTCGCCGGAGCGTGCTTCGCCGGTTTCACGGGCTTGGTTGGCTTCGCAGCCTTGGGCTTCGGCGCGGGCTTGGCAGGTGCCTTCTTCGCCGCCGGCTTCGCAACAGCTTTGGCCGTCTTCACCGGCGCCGCTTTCTTTGCCGGAGCAGCAGGCTTGCCCTTTGCCACCGGTGCTTTCACGGCAGGCTTCGCCGCTGGTTTCGGTGCAACCTTGCTCTTCGCCGCTGGCTCCGCCTTCTCTTCCTTCGCAACCGGCTTCGCGGTCGCCACCTTCGCAGCCTTCACGGGTGCAGGCGCAGGTGTCGCAGCAGCAGGCTTCGCCTCAGGCTTGGCCGCCTTTGCCGGAGCAGCCTTCTTCCCCTTCGCCTTCACCGGCTCAGCTTCTTCATCATCCAGTTCTTCGTCTTCGTCCTCATCGCCACCCTTGGGCAGCGCAAGGTCGAGTTCCTCATCGTCTGCGCCCAGATCGTCCAGATCCTCAGATCCTTCCAGGCCATCTTCTGCCTCGTCCTCGTCTTCGAACGAGCGCTCCTTGACCTTCTCTGCACTCTTCTTGGAGCGTGAACGCCGAATCGTGACCTGCGGCGGCGGAGCCGGTGGCGAGAACGGCTCAAGAAACGCCTTCTGCTCTTCAGGCGTTACCAGCTTGCCGTCAATCAACTGCAGGAAGATCTGATGCAAAAGGTCGTTGTAGTTCGCCAGCTCCGGCGTGATCCTCATCTCCAGCATCAGCGCCAGCGGAATCCGCTGCTTCGCCTCCGGCCAAACCTTCAGGAACTGCTGGAAGCGATCCTTCACCGCAGCCGAACTGCTCGTGAATCCAAGCCAGAGCACCGCCTCAGGGGCGTAGCTCGTGAACAGCTTGTATGCGGCTGAAGGCTGCTGATTCTCCTTCGCCAGCAGCACCTTCTGGAACGCCGACGCCATCTGGTCCAGGCTGTTCCACTCCTCCACAAACCCAGGCCGCAGCAGTGCCTTCTTCAGCGCAGCCAGATCCTTGCCCTGCAGCTTGGCCGTCAGCAGCTGCATCTGCGCCGCCGACATATCCGGATGCACACCCTGCACCATCAGCTCCACAGCAAGATCGTGCAACGCAGACAGCTTCGTCTCATCCGCCTTCGTCGACGCCCACGCCGGGAACAGCACCTTCATCCAGCCTGCTTCTTCCAGCGCGCGCAACACCTTCAGGCCTTCGTCCTCGTGCCCAATCTGCTCCAGCTCGAAGCTGCGCGCATGATCGGAAAGCGGCTCGATCACGCCTTCTTCGCGCGCGTTGTCATACCGAGTCTGCGTCCGCGGGTCCAGCTCCCAACCCAGCCGCGCCTTGTAGCGTGTCGCACGGATCAGCAGCGAGGGCTCTTCCAGAAACCCGTAGTTCGAAACCAGCCGCAGCGTTCGCGCTTCAATATCGGCCACGCCGTTCAGCGGGTCCATCAGCAGGCCAAACGATCCCTCATTCAGTGAGATGGCCATCGCATTCACCGTGAAGTCACGCCGGCGCAAGTCTTCCTGGATCGACGCCGTGTGATAGACCGCCTTGCCCGGCTTCGGATACTCGATGCGATGCGTGCTCACCAGGTCCACGCGCACCGTGCCCGGGAAGCATAGATACAGCGTCTTCGACGCTTCGTGCTCGCCCCAGATCTTGCCGCCCATCCGCTCGATCTGCTTCTTCAGCTTCAGCGCGTTTCCGTGTACCGCCACTTCCAGCTCGCGCACCGCATGGCCGCTCGTCAGGTCGCGCACGGCGTCGCCCGTCAGGAACAGGATCACTCCGGCTTCGCGTGCAACCTCCCGCAGTTGGTGCAGCGCATGCTGCTGCTCGCGAGACAAGCGGTTTTCAAGTAGGTAAATGTAGTCAGGCATCCGTTCCCTGCTCCCGTGTCCCCTTGCCTAGCCAAGTCCCTGATGTTGTTGCGCTTACCACACAACTGGGCAGAGGTTGCAAACCAGTACCTTAACACAATTTCAATGGGTTGGCTAGAGTGCTTTGCACACCAATCGTTGCGTTTTCACACCCATCGCCAGCAAGCCGTGCGACAATGCGAGGGAATGGGTTCTTCGCGTAAACCCGTGATTGTGCGCAAGTTCACCCGGGACTGGCTCGCCGGGTATGCCGAAGCCGCCATCCCCGCCTCCGCCTCCGGCCTCGAGCTCCTGGACCAGGCAGGCAAGGTCGTCACCATCGATTGGGCCGTAGTCAAGTGGGTCTGCTACGTCCGCGACCTGACCACCGCCGATCAGTCCAACCCGGAACGCCTTCTGCAGAAGCGGTTTACGGTTCGCCCACGCGCCGCCGGTGTCTGGCTTCGCATGACCCTCACCGACGGCGAAGAGATCGAGGGGCTCGCCGCCAACGACCGCTCCCTCATCGACGGCCCGGGCCTCCTCCTCACCCCGCCAGACACCCGCTCCAACACCCAGCGTATCTATATCCCTCGCGCCGCCATCCAGTCGCTAGAGGTTGTAAGCCTCATAGGCTCCGGAGCGCGCCGCCGCACAGCCGCTCCCCCGCAGCCGGAACTCTTCCCATCCGAAAGCTCCGAGTAGCCCTTCGCACGCTCCGAACCCGGCTCCGTTACAATGCCAACGATGAAACTCGGTGAGCTTGCAAGTCGATTAGGCGCGGAACTGCACGGCGATGCAGAGCTGGAAGTCACTGGTGTCAAAGGCATTGAAGACGCTAGCCCGTCCGAAGTCACCTTCGTCGCCAACCCCAAATACGGTGCCCTTGCCCGGAAGACCCACGCAGCCGCCGTCCTCGTCGAGCCCGATTTCCCTCAGATTGAAACGGCCACTCTGCGCCTCAAGAATCCCTACCACGCCTTCTCCCGCGCACTGGGCTTCTTCTATCAGCCCCCGGTCTACGCCGCCGGCGTCCACCCCACGGCAGTTATCGACCCCACAGCCGAAATCGGCCCCAACTCCCACATCGGCGCCTATGTCGTCATCGGTCCAGGCGTGAAGCTAGGCCCCAACGCCACCATCCTGCCCCACGTCGTTCTCTACCCCGGTGTCCAGGTCGGCAGCCGCTTCTTCGCCCACGCCCACTCCGTCGTCCGCGAGAACTGCGTCCTCGGCGACGACATCACCCTCGAGAACGGCGCCATCATCGGTGCCGACGGCTTCGGCTTCTCGAAAAACGAGCTCGGCCACTGGACTAAGATCCCTCAGTCCGGCCCCGTCCGCCTAGGCAACCGCGTCGACGTGCAGGCCAACGCCTGTGTCGACCGCGCCACCGTCGGAGCCACCGAGATCGGCGCAGGAACCAAGATCGATAACCTCGTCCAGGTCGGCCACGGCTCCACAGTTGGCGAAAACACGCTCCTCTGCGCGCAAACCGGTCTCGCCGGCTCGTCCATCGTCGGCAACAACGTCATCCTTGCCGGACAAACCGGCATTGCCGGCCACTGCTCCGTCGGTGACGGCGTCATTCTG
>DATMUN010000220.1:0-13077 GCA_035563895.1 Occallatibacter sp.
AAAGCCATGACACAGAGTTGCATGTAGAGAGCGCCCCTGAGTGCGGAAGCCGATTCTCCTTCAGCCTCAAATACACGAAAGACACGATGGAATCGGTCCTCATTCTATCGGACTGTAAGCACGCACCTTCTCCTGGCCATCGAACTGAGCATAGTGCGACGAGATAGTGTTTGCAGACACCCGGCGCAACATATTTACGGCGGTGCGCTCGAGTGCACCGCAATTCATATCTGGATGCGTGCGTTGCAAACACTGGATATCTACCAAGTCGATCAGCTTGCAGCGGAAGAACATGGAGAATCCGGTGGTGACGACGGTTGGATATGCGGCTTATGAAACTGGACCTTCAGCTGGAAGTTGAATCGTCCAAGAATCAAAATTGGGAAGTTGGCCACATCGGGCATTCCAGCCGACATGCGGTTCAGCTGGTGATAACAGGACAATGCACTCATTGTGCCAGCTTTCTCGAATTGCGATCGTTTGGACAGTCTGTCAATAAAAACCCTGCGAGCGTGTCGCCGCACCCTGCAGAGCTTGATCTGTGAATCCTGCTTGCTCAAGCCGCATTGCGGCCGGCGTTGGAAGTTACCCAAATGCCCCCGGCAGCATTGCGTGAGGGGGATGGCCTTTTTCCCTACATGTTAGCTGGGGCTGTCCTGCCACGTTCAGCCCCGTCAATCAAGCCCAATCAGGTTGGGAATCGTTGATGTCAATTTGGTGCCAATTTGCGCCGACTGTGCCGGTTTTGACGGTTATACCGGTTGATAACTCCTTTGCCGTCTGTGCCGTAAGTTGTTGATTTTCCACGGCATGGAAGAGGTCGCCCTTTCGCCCCCAACCCACCGTCGCCCGCTGATAAATGGCTCAGAAGACCCTTCGCGCGCTCTAACTAGATGCATTTGGACCCACGACCTCTGCCCGAAAGCAAAGGTCTGAGCAGCAACAGGGCAAAGGTTAGGAGGGCAAAGCTCACGGGGCCGATAAGGGTCCAATAACCGTTGCCGAAGGGTTTCAGGGCGCTCAGGGAGCCATCCGCTACGCCTGGTTTCAACAACTTACGAGTTTCCTATTCGCAGTCACGGCAGAGGTCGCGGCTTCGAGCCCCGTCGTCCCCGCCATCTTCTCAAGATGGCGGTTGATTCAATCTCCCAAAACTCGTCCCGAAGTCATCACGTTCTCCTCGTATTCGGCGTTTCGCATCGCACGGTCGCAGAAAAAGTCTTCAGCGTGCCTTAAGGTCGTCTGCATATCATTTCGGTGATGCGCTTTCCAAGTCAGGTCTTGATTTTGACACTGCTCGCCTGTGCCTCTCTCCTGGTTGCCGACGGGCAAGCCGCAGCTACGACTCCCCCTGCGATTACGCTTGCCGAGGCCATTCATCGCGCCGAAGCCAACGAACCCTCATACGCCACGGCTACAGCCAACAGCCGCTCAGCAAGCCTTGACCACGCCATTGCACGTGCCGCCCTGCTCCCTTCCGTCGACTTCCACAATCAAGGCATCTACACCCAGCCCATCCGTTCCGCTGGAGCGACCATCACTTCTGACACCTCTCCCCGCTTCATCGCCAACAATGGCGTGCGCGAGTACATGAGCCAGGGTGTCGTGAGCGAAAGCCTCAGCCTTAGCCAGGCAGGCGAACTGCGCAAGGCCGACGCAGCCGCGCTCCAAGCCGCCGCCCAGCAAGAGGTGGCACGCCGCGGGCTGGTCGTCGTCGTGACGGAACTCTTCTACGGTGAACTCGCCGCAGCGCATCGTGTCGTCATCGCTGAGCGTGCACACAACGAAGCCGTCAACTTCCTCGACATCACCAACAAGCGCGAGCAAGTTCGCGAATCAGCACACTCTGACGTAATTAAAGCGCAGCTTGAAGAGCAACAACGCATACGTGATTTTGAAGATGCGAAAGTCGTAGCCGAAAAAGCACGCCTTGAGCTTGGAGTTCTGCTCTTTCCGGATCCTCGCACCCCCTATGAGCTGGCTGACGATGCGATGTCTCCGGCACTTCCCGAACGCGTTGATGTCGAACAAGCAGCATCAAAGAACAATCCTGAGCTCAAAGCCGCGCTCGCAGCCGTGGGCTTCGCGAATGCCGACGTGTTCACAGCACGTGGGGCCTATCTTCCTACCATCGGCCTCAACTACACCTATGGCATCGATGCCCCGCAATTCGCAACCAACGGCGCCGATCACTCGCGCAATCTCGGTTACTCCGCAAGCGTCACCGTCGATCTGCCAGTCTGGGACTGGTTCTCCACGCAGCACAAGATCAAGCAGAGCGAGATACGGCGCGACGTTGCGCGCGTCGCTCTGACCTCGACACAGCGACACCTGATCGCGCAGCTGGACGAAGCGTACGCTGAGGCAGTTGTCGCACATAACCAACTCACCTCGCTCGATGACAGCGCCAAGGGAGCCGCAGAGAGCCTGCGTCTCACGCGCATGCGTTACACCGGCGGCGAGGCCACCGTGCTCGAAGTCGTCGACGCACAGTCAACTCTCGTAACCGCTGAAAACGCACGCGAAGATGGCCAGGTTCGCTATCACATGGCACTCGCCAATCTGCAGACTCTTACAGGGACAATGTGACCCCATGGAACTGAAGCTCACTTCGATTCGGATAAACCGGCCTTCCACTCCATCCACGCGAGCGGTGTATGCTGCACTGCTGCTTCTAACGCTAGCGGCCATTGCGGGCTGCAAGAAAGAAGCTGCACCTCCGGTTGAAGTCGCCGTGCAGGCAGAAAAGCCTGAACAGGGCGCGATGACGGAGCACATCTCCGCCGACGCCATCCTGACGCCCATCGCCCAGGCAGCCATTGTCCCTAAAATCTCCGCACCAATACGCAAGTACTACGTGCAGCGCGGAGCGCACGTGAAGGCCGGGCAGCTTCTTGCTACGCTCGAGAACGCTGACCTCAACGCCGCTGTGCTGGACAACAAAGGTTCATTCGAAGCTGCGCAAGCCACCTATCAGACAGCAACTCGTGCACAAGTACCAGAAGACACGCAGCGCGCACAGCTCGACTACAACCAGGCCAAGGCCAATCTCGAACTAGGCGAGAGCATCGTCAAGAGCCGCAAGCAGCTCTTTGCAGAAGGTGCAATCCCGGGCCGCGATCTGGATACAGCGCAAGCCGCACTGGTGCAAGCGCAGGCCGCCTACGATACCGCAAGGACGCACCTCGACTCCATGACCAACGTCAGCCACGACGCAGCGCTCAAAGCCGCAAAGGGTCAACTCACGTCGGCAGAGGGCAAACTGAACGGCGCTGCTGCAATGGTCAGCTACTCTGAAATTCGCACCCCCATTAGCGGAGTCATCACAGATCGTCCATTATTCGCAGGCGAAACTCCAGCAGCCGGTGCTCCGCTGATCACGGTCATGGACACCTCCGCGCTGATCGCGAAGACGCACATCTCGCAGATTCTCGCGCAGCAGCTCAAGCCGGGCGACGAAGCCAGCGTGCACGTGCCCGGCATTGCAGATCCCGTTAAAGCAAGTGTCTCACTCGTCAGCCCCGCGCTCGATCCGGGCAGCACTACGGTTGAGGTCTGGCTTAAGATCGACAACCGCAGCGGCGTACTCAAAGTCGGCACACCGGTCAAAGCCCAGATCTCGGGTCATACCATCGCCCAGGCGTGGAAGATTCCGCAGTCCTCCATCCTCACCGCCGACGACGGCAGCAAGTCCGTGATGGTCATTGTCGGCAGCACAGCTCACCGCAAAGCTGTCACACTCGGCGTCATAGACGGCGATGATGTGCAGATTCTTAGTGGCCTTTCGCCATCCGACCAGGTCATTACATCCGGCTCCTACGGACTGGATGAAGGCACACATGTGAAGATTGGCCCAGCACAGGCCGATGATGACGATGCGAAGCCAGCCGCCGCAAAAGCTGGAGGCGATAACTGATGGCTTCCACCGTCGATCGCCCCGGCAACGCAAGACCCTTCTGGCTTGCTCAACACACCAGCACCATTTTCTTCTTCGTTATCGTTCTGACGATCGCAGGCGTCTACCTTGCCTTCCAGGTGCCAATCTCAGTTTTCCCTGAGACCAGTTTCCCGCGCGTCGTCATCGGTGTAGACAACGGCGTTATGCCGGTTGAGCAAATGGAAGTCACCATCACACGCCCCATCGAGAGCGCTGTGAATGCGGTACCGGGACTGCGCACCGTCCGCTCCGTCACCAGTCGCGGTTCGGCTGAGATCAGCCTCTTCTTCGACTGGAATCTGGATATGGTGCGCCAGCTACAGCTCGTCGACGCTGCTCTCTCGCACGTGCAACAAACACTTCCGCCTTCCGCGCATATCACCACCAACCGCCTCACATTCGCCACGTTCCCCATCCTCGGCTATAGCCTCACCTCTGACACGGTTCCGCAAACGCGCCTCTGGGAGATCGCGACTTATCAACTCAAACCGCCGCTTAACCGCGTCACCGGCGTTAGCACGGTCGTCGTGCAGGGCGGTCAAGTCCCAGAGTTCCATGTCGTTCCCAATCTCGCTTCCATGGCCGCGTCCGGTGTCACCATCACTGACCTGCTCAACACCATTCAGGCATCCAACATCATCGATTCGCCTGGCCTCTACGAAGCGAACCATCAGCTGATTCTCGGCCTCGTTGGAGCGCAGGTGCATGATGCTGCGGCTCTCGGTCAGCTTGTGGTGAAGACCACTTCTACCGGCGCACCCGTGCGCATCGCCGATGTAGCTGCGATCGAAAAATCCGTCCAGCCCGTTTACACTACCGTCACCGCAGACGGGAAGCCTGCAGTACTGCTCAACATCGCACGCCAGCCCGACAGCAACACCGTCGCAGTTGCAGATGCCGTATCTGCGCAGATCAAAGAGTTGCAAAAAAGTCTTCCTCCCGGTGTGCGCCTCGCACCTTTCTACGATCAGTCGCAACTCGTGCGCAATAGCATCGCCAGCGTACGCGATGCCATACTTATCGGTCTGGTGCTTGCCTGCGTCATCCTCTTTCTATTCCTTCGCGACTGGACTTCTTCACTCATCGCCGGCCTCGTCATCCCCGTCACCGTTGCCATCACCTTCGTTGTCCTCTGGATGCTCGGCCAGAGCTTCAACCTGATGACACTTGGAGGACTTGCCGCTGCTATCGGTCTTGTGATCGACGACGCCATCGTAGTGGTCGAAAACATCGTCATGCACCGCGACAACGGCGAAACGCGCCTACAGGCAGTACGCATGGCGCTCAAAGAGCTGAAAGCTCCTCTGATCGGCTCCACCATCACGCCTGTGGTTGTATTTCTTCCGCTTGTTGCCGTCAGTGGCGTTACCGGATCATTCTTCCGCGCGCTCGCCATCACCATGGCAGCCGCGCTGCTCACGTCCCTCGTGCTTGCTCTCACCTGGACTCCAGGTCTGAGCTTCGTATTCCTCCGCAATGAGGCGAGCACTACACCACACACGCATCACACCGCGGGCAAACTCATCGAGCATATCCTTGGCATTCATCGTAAGCTGCTAACCCGCGCACTTGCTCAGCCCGTGTGGCTTGGCGTGGCTTGTCTTGTGCTCGTTGTTGGCACGTGGTTCGGCTATCGGGCCCTCGGTTCTGACCTATTACCCGAGATGGACGAAGGCGGCTTCGTGCTCGACTACATCATGCCCGCCGGCAGCTCGCTCGCTGAAACCAACCGTGTCCTCGAGCACGTGGAGAAGATTCTCCGCTCGATGCCTGAAGTTGAAAGCACTTCGCGTCGCACCGGTCTACAAATGGGTTTGGCCGCGGTCACGGAAGCCAACACAGGTGACTTCACCGTGATGCTCAAGTCGAAACGCAGCCGGCCTATCGATGACGTGATCTCCGATGTGCGTACCCAGATCAAAGCAACCGAGCCCGAGCTCGATATTGAGTTCACACAAGTCCTACAGGACATGATCGGCGATCTCTCCAACGCGCCCGAACCCGTCCAGATCAAGATCTTCACGCCCGATGAAGCGATGCTCGCGCAACTAGGCCCGCGCGTCGGCGCCGCAATTGAGAAGATTGACGGCGTCGTCGATGTGCAGAACGGCATTGAGAACACCATCAGCGGTCCCGCTACTGCCTTTCAGGTCAACCCGCAGATCGCCTCTCAACTTGGCTTTACCCCTACAGAGGTTTCTGAGGACGCCACAGCTATCCTCGACGGACTTCCGGCCGCCGACCCCCTCATCGCCAACGATCGTCCCTACACAATTCGCGTGCGCTTGTCTGACGAACATCGCGCCTCACTCGATGCCATCCAGAACACTGTATTCACAAGCGCAGCTGGTCATACCGCTACGCTCGGGTCTCTAGCCTCCATCCAGCAGCTTCCACCGCAGAATGAAATCCACCGCGAGAATCTGCAGCAGATGGTTGTTGTCACCGGCCGCTTGGAAGGCGCGGATCTAGGCACCGCTATGGCCCGCGTTCGTCAGACGGTTGCAGACCTGCATTTGCCTCCGTCCGTTCGCGTAACCTACGGCGGCACCTACGAAGAGCAGCAAAAGTCCTTCCGCGATCTTCTTCGCGTTCTCGTTCTCGCTCTCGCTCTGGTCTTCGGCGTACTGCTTGCCGAATTCCGACACTTCCCTGCCGCCGTAGCGATCCTCTCATCGTCTGTGCTCTCCATCGCCGGCGTCATCTTCGCGCTTCTCATCACGCAAACCACCTTCAACGTCTCGTCCTTCATGGGACTCATCATGGTCATCGGCATCGTCGCCAAAAATGGCATCCTGCTTCTCGACGCCGATGAGCGTTATCGCGCCGAAGGGTTCTCCGCAAAGGACGCCATGATTCACGCCGCTCAGCGCCGTCTTCGCCCTATTGTCATGACTGCCATCGCCGCCATCTGCGGTATGCTGCCTCTCGCCTTTGCGCTCGGCGCGGGGTCTCAGATGCTCCAGCCTCTCGCCATAGCCGTCATCGGCGGCCTGCTCATCTCCATGCTGCTCAGTCTCATCGTCACACCCGTCGTCTACTTCCTGCTCACGCGCAATCGCGCAACGGACACTCCACTGGAGGCCTGATCCATGTCTGCCTCTAAAACTGCCCTGTTCTCTACGCGCTTACAATCGTTGCAGCCGCCAACCTCGTGCGAATCTGTCTGCAACCATCCAAGGAGCACCTAGTGCGCGTACTCGTTGTCGAAGACGAACCTCGCCTCGCAGAAAATATAGCCACAGCGCTGCGTGAGGGGCCCGGTTACGCGGTTGATATCTGCCATGACGGAGCGGATGCACTCCATTTATGTACGACCGTTGCCTTCGACCTCGTCGTTCTCGACCTGATGATCCCCAAAATAGATGGCCGCCACGTCCTTCAATCGATCCGCGCAAAACATGGGCAAACGCCGGTGCTTATCCTGACCGCCATCGCGGACACACGAAGCATCATTGATCTGCTTAATCTCGGCGCAGACGACTACATGACCAAGCCCTTCGATCTTGGCGAGTTGATAGCGCGCGCGCGTGCACTTGTTCGCCGCGGCAAGGGGCTTCGCGAAACGCATCTCACCATTGGTGATGTGCAGCTGAACATGGTCGAGCAGGCGGTCGTCGTGCGCGGCCAGACAGTTGATCTCTCGCCGACCGAGTACCGTATCCTCGAATACCTCATGCACCATCCTCGCCAGATCATCTCCAAGCAGACGTTGCTCGAACATCTTTACGACTTCACCTGGGAACACCACTCCAATGTCATTGAGGCGCATGTCTCCAATCTTCGCCGCAAGCTCCGCACTGCAATGGCGGAAACGTCTGTAGAAAACCTCCGCAGCCGAGGCTACCGTCTCAGCACAAGCGCCGAGGTTACCTCGTGAGCACTCAGTCCATCGTGCGTAGAGCCACGGCAATGGTGCTCGCCGTCGAACTGATCTGTGGCATTGCTCTCTGCGGTACAGCTATTCTGCGGGAGCGTCATGGTCGCTATCATGAACTCGACGAAATGGTGCGCGGCAGCGCCGACTCGCTCGCAGGCGCCGTACAGGATGCAGAAGACCCCGGCGACCACATCATCGTTAACGCAGAGGAGTTTCACAAGCGGCGTGGCGATCTTTATGCTGCTTACTCTGACGACCATCGCCTGATTGGCCTTTCAGAAGACGCCGCCAGAGGCTTGGTTCTCCAGCCAAACGACGGCTTCAGCAACCTGCGTTTCAACGGCCACACATACCGTGTCTACCAGCACGACGCAGTGCGCATTATTGACAGGTACGAGACCGGCGGCGTTGGACTGCGTCGCCCTTTCACCGTCCTCTATGCGATCCCAATGGATCACATATGGCACGAGATTCTGGATGCAACAGAATTCTTCCTTCTTCTCACCTCGGCATCTCTGTTCCTCACTGCCGTGCTGATCGTTGTCCTGTTGCGCCGCCTGTTGCGTCCTCTAAACGAACTCGCATCAAGTGCCAGCGCAATTGATGCGCGCTCACTCCAGTTCGATTCACCTGCCTCCGCAATACGCACTCAGGAACTCCGGCCCGTCGCAGAGGCAATTGCGCACTCAATGACCCGCCTCAAGAGCGCATTCGATCTTCAACGCCGCTTCATCGGCGATGCTGCCCACGAGTTGAAAACCTCCGTCGCCGTGGTCCGCTCGAGCCTGCAGGTGCTCACGCTGCGCAGCCGCTCAGCCGAACAGTACCAGGCCGGAATCGACCGCGTACTCGCCGACAATGCGCGCGTCGAGGAACTTGTAGCGCGCATGCTCACCCTTGCCCGTTTCGAGGAAGCTCCGGCTTCCGGTACCTGCCAACTCGACGAACAGGTTCAGATCGTACTGCAAACTCTCAACGACACCGCAAGTACCAGCGGCGTTCGTCTGCGTGCATCCTGCAGCCAACCGTGCACAGTCGCCCTCTCCGCAGAGGCTGCGCAGACCCTCATCTCCAACCTCGTCGTAAACGCAATCCAACACAGCCCGCATGACTCTGAAGTTGTCGTGCACGTGTCGAAACCTGACGGTAACAACATCGTTCTCGAGGTGCAGGACTTCGGATCGGGCATCGCACCTGAGAATCTGCCTCACGTCTTCGAGCGCTTCTTCCGCGAAGACCCTTCACGCTCCCGCGCCACCGGCGGCGCAGGCCTTGGACTCGCAATCTGCAGGAGCATCGTTGAAGGCGCCGGTGGAACGATACAAATCCAAAGCGAGAAAGATTCCGGCACCCTGGTCATCGCCCGAATCCCAACGTCATAACACTCTGCTTTTCAAGCCCGTGCAGTTTCTTTCTGGCCTTTATTGATTCTTAAGGTTTGCTCGGTACTCTTGCTTCTGCTCGTTAAAGCCAAGCTCCAACCTCTACCAGGAGAACCAAAATGCGAAAGTCACATCTGCTCGCTTCTCTCTCCCTGCTGTGCACAATGGCCTTAACAGCCGTTGCACAGCCCACTTGGTCCGTAAAGCGAACCTTCCACATCGGCGGCGAAGGCGGCTGGGATTACGTCACAGTCGATGCCGCAAACCATCGCCTCTTCGTCACGCGCTCCACGCACACACAGGTCATCAACACTGACTCGGGCACCTTGATTGCAGACATCCCGGGCCAAAAACGCTCGCATGGCGTAGCCATCGTCCCAAAGCTCAACCGTGGCTTCATCACTGATGGCGGTAGTGGCACCATCGTCGTTTTCGACCTGACGACCTATGCCGTCCTCGGCCAGCTCACGGCTCTGCCCGACGCGGATGGCATCATCTACGATCCCGCCACCGATCTCGTGCTCGCTGTTGCCGGCGACGCTAACGCCCTTCTTGCCTTCAAGCCCGATGTCGATCCGAAGGGCTCGGCAGGTGCGCCAATCAAGCTGCCCGGCGGACCTGAGTTCCTTGCTGTCGATGGCAAAGGCAAGGCCTTTGTAAATCTCGAAGACAAGAATCTCGTAGCTGTCGTCAATTTGAAGGAGCGAAAGGTTACGGCACAGTGGCCCGTAGCTCCCGGTGGTCACCCTGTAGGAATGGCAATTGATGCCGAACACCATCGCATCTTCATCGGGTGCCGCAACCCGCAGAAGATGATCGTCATGAACACCGAGACAGGTGCCATTGAGGCCGCGCTCCCCATTGGTGCAGGTGTCGACGCGGCAGCCTTTGTAGATGGGCAGGCATTCGCAAGCTGTGGTGATGGCTCACTCACTGCCATTTCCGAGAAAAATGGAAAATTTGAAGTCGCGCAAACCGTAAAAACGCTCCAAGGCGCGCGCACTATGGGAGGAAGCAGTAAGCATCTCTACCTGCCAACGGCCGAACTAGAACCCGCAACCACCGGCCGACCCAAAGCAAAGCCAGACACCTTCATGATCCTAGAAGTCACACCTCAGTAGCGAACTGCGTAGGACTCGATTCAACTGTAGTTCCGATCCGCAAACTAATACAGCCGCCAGCGAGGCCGGCGCAATTGCAGTGGCCTCGCTGACGGCTGCATCAGGCTTTCCCGTCGGTTATCCTGCTTCCGTGCGCATACTTCCAGCTTTGCTTCTACTTACTGCAAGCCCCTTGGGCAGCACCGCCGCTTCGCCGCAGCCCAATCCCCGCGTAGCCGATCTCATCCGCACGCTTGACATGCACGTGCTGCCAAAAGAATCGGGCTATCTTGCGCTGATTGGTTCTTCGGCCATCATGACACCGGTGCACGGCAAGCAGATCGCAGTGCAGAGCCAGGTGTATTACATGCTCACGCGCGATCTTCCCATCAACTACCTGCACTGGCTCGAGCCTGACGATACGCACATTCTTATCGAAGGCGGTCCGGTCGACTACTTCATCTTTCATCCGGACGGCAAGGTGGAAAAGAAAACCCTCGGCCGTAATCTGACCGCAGGCGAGCGTCCAGTCGTTGCCGTTCCCGGTGGATGCTGGAAAGCCCTGCGCCTGCACCCCGGCGCTTCGTATGCTCTTATGGCCAACGCGCTCTCGCCCGAGTTCACGCCGGACCGCGTACACATCGGAGCCGGCCCCCGCTGGATTGCGCGCTATACAGGTGCAGCGCCTTGGGCTACACCCGAGGCGCTGCGATCGTTCATTGGCCCTAATTGGTTGCCAGATGAATAGCTGAACCTGACTTAGGCAGGCCAGGACATCCTGTTGCTACGGCTCGATGAAGTGAATCCCATATCAGCCGAAATGCCGCGCACACACTGCAGTAGATGGTTCGCGATCGTCGGCAGCTTCTGCGCAGTCACGCGAAACGACGGCCCCGACACGCTGACCGCAGCCACCGGCAGCCGCTGCGTATCCAGCAGAGGCACCGCGATGCAGCGCAAGCCTTCCTCAAGCTCCTCATCGTCAATGGCGTAACCGCGGCGCCGCGTCTTCTCGATCTCCGCTCGCAGAGCTTCTGCAGAAGCTATCGTGCGATGCGTGTGCCGTTCAAACTTCGTGCGCCGAATGATCTCGTTTACACGCTCTTCGGGCAGGAAAGCCAACATCGCCTTGCCCACTGAAGTACAGTGCACCGAATTGCTCGATCCGATACGCGTGATCATGCGGACCGTGCGCGTGGGTTCAATCTTGTCGATGTAGATCACACGCGACTGCTCCAGGATGCAGAGGTGCGCGGTCTCTTCCGTCTCTGCCACCAGCCTACGCAGATGAGGTTGCGCCCGCTCGCGCAAGTCATACTGTTCGATCGCCCTGTTGCCAAAATCAAAGAGCCGAAGCCCAAGCCGGAACTTGCCGCTGTTCGTCCGTTCCACCATGTGATGGCGCTCCAGCACCATCAGAAAGCGATGCGCCGTGCTCTTGTGCAACTGCAGCGAAGCTGCAACCTGTGCAAGGCCAAGCGGAGAATCGCTTTCCGCCAGCAAATCCAGAACAGCAAATGCCCGGTCCAGGGCCTGAACCTTATAAGTGCCTTGCGGGGATGCGTCTCGCATTATGAACCTCAGTGCCACAAAATGATTACGAAACAAGTCTCTCAAGATATGGGATTCGTGTCAACAACTGAGACGCATCGTTCCCGGTATCTCGCAGTGCGGGTTTGCGCTATTTTTCGTCCGTATCGCCTTCGCCCGGCGCGAGGAAAAGATTCGCTTCCAGCCCGTGCTGGCGCGTGTAGAGGTCGTAGTAGCGCCCGCCGAGCGCGTAGAGCTCCGCATGATTGCCACGCTCTACGATCGCGCCCTGCTCTACTACCAGGATCTGATCGGCGCGCCGGATCGTCGATAGCCGGTGCGCAATAACAAACGTCGTGCGCCCCTGCATCAACTGCGACAATCCGGCCTGGATCATCGCCTCGGACTCGGAATCCAGCGAACTCGTCGCCTCGTCCAGAATCAGGATGCGCGGCTCTGCCAGCAGCGCACGCGCGATGGAGAGCCGCTGCCGTTGGCCGCCCGAGAGCTTCACGCCGCGCTCACCTACGATCGTGTCGTAGTTCTCCGGGAATCGTTCGGCAAACTCATCCACCCGCGCCGTACGACATGCAAACAGGAATTGTTCCTCCGTCGCATCCGGCCGCGAAAACATCACGTTCTCGCGAATCGATCCGTCAAACAGGAATGAGTCCTGCAGCACAACGCCAAGCTGCGAGCGAAATGAGTCCAGGTTCACACGTGCGAGATCAAAGCCGTCCACCAACACACGCCCTTGCAACGGAGTATGGAAGGCACATAACAAGCTGATGATCGTTGACTTCCCTGATCCCGACGATCCAACCAGGGCGGTCACCGTTCCCGGCTGCGCATCAAAGCTGATCCCGTGCAGCACAGGCTTGTCGGTCTCATACGCAAATTCAACGTCTTCGAAGCGCACAGCACCCTTGATTGCAGGCATCTGCAGGGTGCGTTCGGCTGACTGGTTCTCTTCCAGTTCCGCCAGAATCTCGCTCGTGCGGTCCAGCCCGGCAAACGCCTCAGTCAGCTGGGTGCCGATATTCACGATCTGGAAGACCGGCGCGATCATGAACGCAAGAAACATGTTGTAGCTGAAGTAGTCGCCGACGGTCCATGAGCCGCCCAGAACGCTGTGCCCGCCAAGCCACATCACCAACGCCGACACCAGCCCCAGCACAGTCGTAGAGGCGGACGCCAACATGCTCGTCATCGTGAGCGACTTCATCACGTTCTCAAGCAGTCTTTCTA
>DATMUN010000221.1:0-9065 GCA_035563895.1 Occallatibacter sp.
CAAATGACGCGGTGCGCAGCGAGGTGATGCCGGTGAACCGCAAGTGGCCGATTGATGTGGTGCTTGAGGCGGTGCGTGGGCTGCGGCTACGGCCTCGGGAGCGGGTGACATTCGAGTATGTGCTGCTGGGCGGCGTGACGGACCAGCGGGAGCATGCGGCGCAAGTGGCGCGGCTGGTGCGGCGCGCGGGGTTCCCGGTGAAGGTGAACCTGATTGCGTGGAATCCGGGGCCGGGCGTGCCGTATGCGATGCCTGCGGAGGGCGCGGTGGAGGCCTTCAAGCTGGCGCTGGTGGCGGAGGACGTGCCGGTGTACCTGCGGCGGCCGCGGGGGCGGGATATCTACGCTGCGTGCGGGCAACTGAAGAGGACGGTGGAGAGTGCAGGCTAGTGCGGGCGATGCTGGGCCGCAGATTCGGCTCGGCGCGGGGCGGTCGGCGGTGCTGTGGGTACTGTTCTTTTTGATTTGCTTCGGGTTGGGGTATCCGACGCTGAACCGCTATGACGCGCGCAAGCTGGGGCCGGACTGGATCGGCTACTACCGGACCGTGCAGGGCACGGACACGACCGAGGATTTTCCATTTAACGACCGGCGGCTGGTGCCGATGGTGGCGCGGCCGTTTGCCGCGTTGGCTCAGGGGAGAGTGGGGACGTGGGACCCGGTGTGGTTCGGCTTGCTTGTCGCTAACAGTCTCTTTCTGGCGACCGCGGCATATCTGCTGCTTCGCATCGGTCTGCGTGTCTTTTGGGAGCTGCCGCTGGCGTTGCTGGCATGCACACTCTATCTGCTGAATTTCGTTGTGGTGAACCTGTGGTCGAGCGGGATGGTGGACTCCGCCGAGGCCTGTCTGCTGCTTGCGGCGACATGGGCGCTGATGGCCGAACGCTGGTGGATGCTGCCGCTTCTGGGAGTAGCGGGCGGATTGGCGAAGCAGAGTTTTTTGCCGTGTGCCACGGTGTGTTCGGCGGCCTGGTGGTTCGTCACGGAGCGGCCCCGCAGGCGTTACGCACGGCTGCTGTGGGTGGCTGGTCTGGCGGTTACCAGTTCAGCGACGCTGATGATTGTTCATCGCATGGTGACGGGTGAAACTGTCGCGCCGTGGACGGAGGCCGGTAATTGGAATGCCGGCGGGAGCTTTGTGCTGAACCTGTGGCGCTGCTTGAGCGACCAGCAGTTTTGGTACGCGTTCGGCTGGCTGCTTCCTCTTGGCGTGTGGCGCTTGAAGCGTCTGCCGCGGCCCTGGGTGGTTGCAGCGTTTGCGTCGGGCGCGGCGGCGCTGGCGCTGGGCGGTTATGCCAATCTGCTGGGCACGGTGAACCGCCCTCTGTTTACGACTGTCGGGCCTGTGCTGACGCTTTCAGCCGCGGCTCTGCTGGCCGAAAAGCGGGCCTGAGGCGGGCAAAAGAAAGTCCCGGCTGAGGCCGGGACCTGGCTGGGCTGAAGTGCAGGCTACCTTGCCGCGATGGGCTTGACGCTGCCGCAGTCGGCACCTTTGTACGTGGAGTCGCTTTCGACGGTCCACTCGATGGTCTTGGAGTCGGAGCCCATCTGCATATTGCCGGTGAAGTGAATGGTGCTATGGGAGCTGTCTGCGCTGTTCCACCTGGTCTCGACGGTTCCGGTGCCGGCCATGGGCGCAGAGCAGGTGATGGTGGCGTGCATGGAGCTGGATTCCTTCTTGATGTCGGTGACCTGGCAGTTGCTGCGGGTCTGCGGAGGGACGTCGCCGTACTTGTCGATCTGCTCCTGCGTGACGCAGACCTGGGTGGTGTGGGCTCCGCCGCCGGGGCCCATGCCACCGGGGAAGGGAGACTGCTGCCACGTCATTTTGGAGGTGACTTCGTAGAGGCCCGGCTTACGGCCCTGAGCCCAGGCAAAGACGCCGAGCAGCACGATGCAGAGGCTCACGGCGAACACGGGACGGTGCAAACGCATGTAGGGATCTCCTCGCGCGGCTGGTTGGTACAGCCTGGGGGCCGGCGCGGAACCCACTCTATCGGATGAATTGGGGAGGACAAAAGGGAAATCGGCTGGCGGGCAAGAAAAAACCGCGCTGCCAAGAGGGCGGCGCGGTAATCAAGTACGAACAAAATCTAGGAGAGAGGGACACACCGAAATCTGTTTGGCGCGTCAGTGGATAGGATTCCAGCTATAGGGAAGAGGTTGCCTGCGGCGCGATTTTTTTAGAAATTATTTTTTGCGCTTGAGATTTTAGCGGCCGCAGTGGCCGAGGGCGAGCAGTTCAGCGGTGACACGAGCGGCGTTGTGGCGGACTACGGTGTCTTCGATGGCGAAGTCGCCGGTGATGCAATGGACGCCAAGTTCCTCAATCCGCTCGACATCGGCGTGAATGGGCGAGGCGTTCTCCTGCGCATAGCGGGCGATGGTTTCAGGCGAGAAGGGCGCGGTGTTGACGATGGCGTAGTCGAAGATGGGCTCGTGGGTGTGGTCGTAGATGCGGGCGATGTGCTCTGAGGCGGTGAGGCCGAGGCTCTCGTTGGCCTGCGTCATGAGGTTGCAGATGTAGACGCGGACGCCACGGGAGCGGGCGAGGGCCTGCGGGATGCCCCGTACCAGGAGATTCGTCACGAGCGAGGTGTAGAGCGAGCCGGGGCCGACGGTGATGAGGTCGGCGCGCTCGATGGCCTCGAGGGTTTCGGGCACAGCGGCGGCATCGGGCGGCTCGAGCATCAGCTCCTCGATGCGGCGGCGGGTGGCGGAGATGCTGGTTTCGCCGCGGACCAGCGAGCCGTCGTCCATGCGCGCGACCAGCGTGGCGTTGGCGGTGGTGACGGGGTAGATGCGGCCGCGGGTGGAGAGGATCTTGGAGGCGAGCTGGATGGCGTGAGCGAAGTCGCCGGTAATCTCAGTGAGCGCGGCGACGAAGAGGTTGCCGAAGTTGTGGCCTTCGAGTGCCCCGGTGGAGCGGAAGCGGTGGGCGAAGAGCTGGGCGAGAACGTCTTCTTCTTCGCTGAGGGCGACCATGCAGTTGCGCAGGTCACCGGGGGGAAGCATCTTGAAGTCCTTGCGCAGACGGCCTGAAGAGCCGCCGTCGTCGGTGACGGTGACAACGGCAGCGAGGTCGGCGATCTGCGCAGGCTCGGAGCTGGGCAGGCCGGGCACGGCGACATAGCGGCGCAAGCCGCGCAGAAGCGTGGACAGACCCGTGCCGCCGCCGATGGCTACGACGCGCAGAGGCTTCACGCTGGGCACAGTGGCGGCGGAGGACAGGGAAACAGAGCCCGGTTCGACCGGTGTGGCATTTTGAGGCACGGCAGTCACTAGAGCTTACGGTATCTCAGGATACAGGAGCTCAGTGAAACGGGGGTCGTCGACCATATTCTGGAAGTCGTTGTCGACGCGCGCCTGCTGGCGGTTCTTCGGGTTGATCTCGATGGCCTTGGAGAGGTTATCGAGGCAGCTCTGGATGCGCCCGGTGATGGAGTCGATGAGCGCGAGACCGTAGTAGGCGTAGTCAGCCGTCGGGTACTCGTCGAGAATGGCCTGCAGCTCCTCGCTGGCCTCATCGAAGTAGCCCTCGTTGAGGCGCGAGACGGCGTAGTCGTAGCGCTCCTCGGGGGTCTGGAAGGTCAGGCCCTTGCTCTCGATCTGGCGGCGGCATGTGGTGATGTACATGCGGCACCGCTCGATGAGCTCGAAGGGAGCTGTGGGGAGCAGCTTCTCCAATGCGGCGAGCGCCTTCTCAAACTTGCCCTGCTGCACAAGCTGGACGGCGGCCTGATAGTGCTGGAGGAACTGCGCAGACGCCACGGAACTGCTGCTTCCGGACTTGGCGGATGCGGGGGAAGATTTCTTGCGGCTTGCAGCCGTGGAACGAGCCTCGTGCGTCATGAGTTTTGCCATTGATGCGCAAAAGTCCTTTTGCGAATAGGTTTGACCGGACAGGCCGGAAAAAACCGGGCGCGAGGGACTGCGCTACTCGCCACCCTTTTATACCCATAACCCCAGTTAAGGTCAAATGATGCGTTTACCTGGGTGTTTAGATATTAGTGTCTGGGACGTTCAATTCTTTGCCGTAACTGCCGGCTTGCGATAGATGGCCGGGTTGAGGGTGGGGTCGTTGTACATCTTGAGCTGACGGTAGAGCTTGAATCTGCGGCTGCCGGAGAGCGTCTGCTGCCAGAGGGTCTCGAGACAGCGGGCGAGGTCGGCGCGCTGCTCCTCGAGGATGCGGAGGCGGTCGAGGTTGCGCTGGACGTGGCCGTGCGGGGCGTCGGTCCGCTCGGTTTCCTCGCGGGTGTGGAAGATCTTGAGCGAGAGGATGGAGAGCCGGTCAATGATGAGGCCGGGCGACTCGGAGTGAAGCTCGGCGGCGGCGTCGGGCAGGCTGCGCTCGGCCAGCCAGGCGAGCAGGGTGCGGTCGAGCTCCTCGGCAAGGTCGTTGCGGAGCTGGTTGGTGCGGTCGACGAGGCGCTTCACGCGGGCCAGATCGGCATCGGTGGAGCTGGGCGTGCGGGCCTCATCCTCGGTGTGCCAGAGGTCGAAGTTGGCGCGATGCTGGCGGGCGACGCGCTCGAGGAAAGCGGGGTTGTCTGATGGGGGCGCGGAGGCCTCGACGGAGAGATGCCAGTCGCGGGTGAGCTGGTCGTGCAGGGCGGCGATGGCGCGGGCGTCGAGCATGGCTAGGCGTACGTTGATCTTAAAGCAACGGTAACGGCCAACGCCTATGGTAGAACTATCTCACCCTGAAGCCAATTGCGGATGGCGCGACAACGGAGGCGAACGGCGGTGACGGCTGGGCGGTTCTTGTGCATCACGAGCTATGAGAAGGGGCAGGATTTTTTGCGGCAGTGCGCGGAGATGGGCGTGCGGCCGACTCTACTTACCCTTGAGAAGCACCGCGACGGCGACTGGCCGCGCGACGTGCTGGAAGATCTGGCCACCATGCCTGCCGAACTGACGCGCGAGCAGGTGCTGAACACGGTGTCGTGGATGGCGCGGGGACGGAAGTACGACCGCGTGATTGCGCTGGATGAGTTTGACCAGGAGATGGCGGCGCTGATCCGCGAGCATATGCGGATGCCGGGGATGAATTACTCCACGGCGGTGCGGTATCGCGACAAGCTGGCGATGCGGACGACGGCGAAGGGGCTGGGGTTTGTGGTGCCTGCGTTCACGGGCGTCTTCAACTACGACGATGTGCGCGCTTACATGAGCAGCGTGCCTGCGCCGTGGCTGCTGAAGCCGCGCGCAGAGGCCTCGGCGCTGGGCATTCGGCGGATCAACGAGCCGGAGCAGCTGTGGCGTGCGCTGGAGGAACTGGGCGACGAGCAGAGCCGCTTTCTGCTGGAGCAGTTTGTGCCGGGCGATATCTTCCACGTGGACTCGATTGTGAGCGAGGGGCAGGTGGTGTTTTCGGCGGTGCATCGCTATGGCAAGCCGCCGATGCAGGTGATGCACGAGGGTGGCGTGTTTACGACGCGCACGGTGGACCGGGGGAGCGAAGACTGGGCGGCGCTGACGGAGATTAACGCGCGGCTGGCTCCGGGGCTGGGTATGGAGCACGGCGTGACGCATGGCGAGTACATCAAGGCGCATGCGGATGGGCGGTACTACTTCCTGGAGATTGCGGCACGCGTGGGCGGCGCGTTTATTGCTGACCTGGTGGAGCAGTCGACAGGCGTGAATCTGTGGCGGGAGTGGGCGCGCATTGAAGTGGCGGGGCTGCGCGAGCAGCGCTATGAGCTGCCGCTTACGCGCCACGACTATGCGGGAAGCGTGCTGTGCCTGGCACGGACGGCGACACCGGATACCTCGCAGTTTGACGCGCCGGAGATTGTGCTGCGGATGCAGAAGCATCATCATGCGGGTCTGCTGGTGCGTTCGCATGATCCGGAGCGTATACGGGAGCTGCTGGACGGCTACAGCCAGGCGTTTGCCGAGCAGTTTCTGGCGCAGATGCCGCCTCCGCCCAAGCCGACGGCGTGATGCCGGTGCTACGGAAAGGAAAGACGAGCGATGGAAAAGCTTGAGCCGATGAGGAGAGATTATCTGCTGCTGGTGGGGCGGGCGCTGTCAACGCTGGTGGTTCTGTTTCTGCTGTTCGATGCGTTTGGGAAGCTCACCATGCCGAAGCCGGTAATGGAGTCATTTCTGCGGCTGGAACTTTCGACCAGAAGCAGTGGATTGCTGGCGGCGCTGCTGTTGGGAGGGACGCTGCTGTACGCGCTGCCGCTGACATCCGTGCTGGGCGCGGTGGTGTTGACGGGGTATCTGGGCGGCGCGGTGGCGATCCATGTGCGCGCGGGGAGTTCGCTGTTTGAGACGGTCTTTCCGGTGCTCTTCGGCACGATGATATGGGCTGGGCTGCTGATGCGCGAGCGCAGGCTGCTGCAGTTTTTTCCGCTGCGGCGGGGGTAACGGGAAACAGTGCTGGTATCGGCGCATAAACCGTACAATGGTTCGCGGGAGTGAGCATGAGCAAGAATTGGCAGTATCCGCACCGGCGGTGGAATCCACTGCGCGGAGCCTGGGTGATGGTCTCGCCGCACCGGACGCAGCGTCCGTGGCAGGGCGAAGTGGGGCAGAAGGCAACGCCGTCAGCGATCACGTACGATCCGGCGTGTTACCTGTGCCCGGGGAACGAGCGAGCGGGCGGAGCGACGAACCCGAAGTACGACTCGGTTTTCACTTTTGTAAACGATTACGCGGCGTTGCTGCCGGAGGCTCCGGCGGAGACTGAGGCGCCTGCCTCGCCGCTACTGGCGGCTGAGGCGGCGCGCGGGCTGTGCAAGGTGCTGTGCTTCCACCCGGACCACAGTTTGACTCTGGCGCGCATGACGCAGCCGGAGATTCGGACCGTGATCGACGAGTGGACGAAGGAGTACGCGGAGCTGGGCGCGAAGGACTGGATCCAGTACGTGCAGATCTTCGAGAACCGTGGCGCGATGATGGGCGCGAGCAATCCGCACCCGCACTGCCAGATCTGGTCGACGGACTTTGTGCCGGACGAGCCCGCTGCCGAGACGGCTGCGCAGAAGGCGCACCTGGACAAGACCGGCCACTGCCTGCTGTGCGAGTACTTGGCGACGGAGAAGCAGGCGGGCGAGCGCGTGATCTTCGAGAACGAGCACTTTGCTGCGCTGGTGCCGTGGTGGGCGGTGTGGCCGTTTGAGACGCTGCTGGTGAGCAAGCGGCACTTGGGCGCGCTGCCGCAGATGTCGACCGAAGAGCGCGATGCGCTGGCCGACGTATTGCGGCGTACGGCGGTTCGCTACGACAACCTGTTCGAGACGAGCTTTCCGTACACGATGGGCTTCCACCAGACGCCGACAGACGGCTCGGATCACCCGGAGTGGCACTTCCATGCGCACTTCTATCCGCCGCTGCTGCGTTCGGCCACAGTAAGGAAGTTTATGGTGGGCTTTGAGATGCTGGGGATGCCGCAACGCGATATTACGGCGGAATCTGCAGCGGAGAGGCTGCGGGCGTGCTCGGAAGAGCACTTCTGGCCGAGGAGTTGAGGCAGGGGAAGCGTGGTGAGCCCGCTGGGACTTGAACCCAGGACCCACGCATTAAAAGTGCGTTGCTCTACCAACTGAGCTACGGGCTCTCACTGAATTGCTGTCGTTCTTCTTCAAGTTTAACGGAAGAGAGAACAAACGGCCAGCACGCGCCGCCGGCGCAATTTAAGATCGACATGCCGCCGGCGTGTACGCGGGCAGCGTGTGCACATTATGATTTCTGCTGAAAATCAGGCAATGCCCGAGGCGCTGGTGCTGTGCGGTGGGCTGGGCACGCGTTTGCGTTCTGCCTACAATGCCGGGCCGAAGGCACTGGCTCCCATCGGCGGGCGGCCGTTCCTCGACTACATGCTGGACTGGCTGCGCACGCAGGGTGTGCGGCGGGCTGTGCTGTGCGTGGGCTATCGCGCGGAGCAAATACAGGAGTTGTATCCAGCGGGCGAAGGCGATCCGGTGGTTGCGTATTCCGTAGAGCCTGAGCCGCTGGGGACTGCCGGTGCGCTGAAGAACGCCGAAGGCCGCGTGGTGGGGGAGCGCTTTTTTGTGGTGAACGGCGATTCTCTGGCGGATGTTTCGCTTGCAGGGCTGTTGGAGTTTCATCTTGAGAAGGGCGCTGCGATGACGCTGGCCACGGTGCCTGTGGAAGCGGCAGGACGGTACGGTAGCGTGGAGACCGATGCTGAGGGGCGTGTGACTGGCTTTCGCGAGAAGGCTGAGACAGGCGCGGGCGTCCACGAAGTGAATGCGGGCGTGTACGTAATGGAGCGAACGCTGCTCGAGGAGTTTCCTGCTGCTCGCAAGATTTCGCTCGAGAATGAGATTTTTCCGGCTTTGGCCGGGCACGGGCTGTACGGCTTCAAGACCGGGGGCTCGTTTATCGATATTGGCGTGCCGGCGGACTTTGCCAGCGCTCAGACCGAGATTCCTGAAAGGTTGAAGTGATGATTCTGCGAGCGAAGGCGCCGTTGCGCATCAGTTTTGCGGGCGGTGGAACGGATGTTCCGCCCTACCCGGAGCAAGAGGGCGGGCTGGTGCTGAACGCGACCATCAACAAGTTTGCATGGGGCAGTCTGCGCATGCGCACAGACGACCAGATCACCGTGGACTCGGCGGATATGGGAATCTCGCTCAGCTACCGGGTAGGCTCGGAGCTTGCATTCGATGGGCGTCTCGACCTGGTGAAGGCTGGGTTGCGGCGGCTCTGCGATGGCAACGAGCAGGGGTTCAACATCTTTCTGCAAAGCGATGCGCCTCCGGGATCGGGCCTCGGATCGTCGTCGGCACTGATGGTGGCGCTAACAGGGCTGCTGAAGGAGTTCCGCAACCTGCCGCTGACAGACTACGAGACGGCGCACCTTGCTTACGAGATCGAGCGCAAAGATCTGGGCATCCCCGGTGGGCTGCAGGACCAGTACGCGGCGACCTTTGGCGGCTTTAACTTCACGGAGTTTTCAGGCGACCGGGTGATCGTAAATCCGCTGCGCATTCGCCAGGGGACGGTGAACGAGCTGGAGCACAATCTGCTGCTCTGCTTCACGGGGACGACACGGCGCGCCGATCACATCATCGACGACCAGAGTAC
>DATMUN010000222.1:0-9794 GCA_035563895.1 Occallatibacter sp.
CAGCCGCATCAGCTGCGGCCTGCGCCATGCGCTCCTCGTGGAAGACAAATCCGACATCGATTCCCAAAGCGAGGAAACCGAAGAGCAGGATGCCAACCAGAAACGTGATAACTAAAGTGGATTGTCCGGACTCATCACTCCACAAGAAGAGCAATCCGGAAGCAATACGGCACACAGAGGCACTTCTCTCGCCATGGTGCTGTGCGGAGGGAGCCGGTTCAGCGTGGTTCCAGCGGGCTCTACCAACCAGGTTCATCGTTTTTATCAGCTCAGCAAACGTAGGATTATGACCGGATGTTTACCAAAGTATGCTAGTTAAGGGTACTTATGGGGTACCGCTGCGTCAACTTTTGACACAGCTGAGTATGAGTACCTGCGTACTGTTTTGACGCACGATATCAAACGTTTGATTACACGATGCAGCGAGCTTGAGAAATTCACGCGACCTTGCCGGCATCGTCTAAGAGGGCATTCTCTTGAGAGGAAATGCTGAGGTGCTTTTGCGTTCGTACAGTTCACTTATTCTGGAAGCGGTGTAACCTTTCGGCAGGCAATCTAAAGATGGGCTTGAGCACGGGGAATGATTAGGCGGAATGGAACCGGATGGCAGTTTTTGCTTTGGCTTGCGGCGCTAGGTACGTTGGCGGGCTGCGGCGGCCGTGCAGTGGTCTTGCGTCCGTCGAATGCGGTCTTCTCGATTACTCCTGGTGATTCCGAGATTGACACGAATTGCGTTGGCTGCAACTCCACCGATATGCGCGGCGGCGCGGTGGAGCGATTCCGCGCCACGCTGCATAAGGGCGGCGCCGCGGATGTGGTGTGGAGCGTAAACGGCGGCGACGCGAATGCCGGAGCAGGCACGATCACAGAGGATGGTGTTTATACGCCGCCGGCGTTTTTGACGGCGGATCAGGTGCAGGTGGCGGTGCGGGCGGCACTGAAGGCTGATCCGATGGTAGAGGCGACTGCGCGGCTGACGCTGACGCCGGGATTTCAGCAGCCGCTGACGCCGCAGAATGCCGCCGTGCCTGCCGGAGGCTCTATGCAGTTGACGGCGACGCTGGCTGAAGCGGGTGGCGGGACGGCGGTGCGTTTCCGGCTGGCCGCTGGGCCTGACGGCGCGGGTACAGGTGTGGGAAGCCTGGGGCCGGTAAATTGCCAGCGCAACGCACAGGCCTTTACGGCGTGCACTGTGACCTATACAGCGCCTGAGCGCGCAACTGGCGGTGCGCTGGCGTATGTAGTTGCCGAGGCCGGACATCCGCTGGCGAGGATGGATGCGGCGGTGCTGGTAGATGCGGGTGGCGCGGCGAGTACGCCAACAATGCATCAGACCCAACTGGCTTCGCCTGCGGCCTTGGGCAGCTCCGGCGGCAATGCAGGCGACTACGACACGCGCAATGGCAAGGTGGTGGACTGCTGCAGCGGGACTTTGGGTGCGCTGGTGGAGGACGCTGCCGGGCACAAGTACATCCTGAGCAACAATCATGTCTTGGCGCGTAGCGACCAGGCGAAGGTGGGTGATCGCATCGTGCAGCCGGGGATGATTGACTCGAGTTGCGCGCCTGGCGCGGGTGCGACGGTTGGGACACTTCACAGTTGGTTGCCGCTGAGCGCAGCTTCAACAAATGCTGATGCGGCTCTGGCTGAACCAGATCCGAATGCGGTGGATAGTGCGGGGGGCATTTTGGAGTTTGGTGCGCGGCAGGCGAGCGGTTTGTTGGCTGCTGCGCCGCTGGGCATCTCGTCGACGGGAGGACGGGGCGAACCAGCGCGGTTAGATTTGCGAGTGGCCAAGAGCGGACGCACGACGGGGCTGACCTGCGGCGGTATCACAGCGATTGATGTGGATGTGGCAGTGGACTACTTTCGCGACTGCGCGGAGACGCGGCCTTACCGGACGAAGGTGTTTGCGCGCCAGATTGGGTTGAGCGGCAACCGATTCAGCGATGCGGGTGACTCTGGTGCGCTGGTGGTGGATGCGGCGAACGCCGAGCCAGTGGGTTTGTACTTTGCAGGCGGGCGCGACGTAGCCGGTGTGGCACAGGGCGTGGCGACTCCGTCGGGTGAGGTGCTGGCCGAGTTGGGTGCGCAGGAAGGGGCGAGCTTCACGTTTGTAGGAGCAGCGGACCACCCGGTGCAGTGTTTCGACTATGGCAATGCGACGGTAACCCAGGCGCAGACGTGGGCGCTGAGCCGAACGCAGATTGCGCGAGTGCGGCAGGCGCTAAAGGCGGGTAAGCAACTAGTGAATCCTGCGGCGGGTATGCTGGGCGTGGCGATGGGCAAGAGCAGCGACCGGCCCGGCGAGGCGGCGTTGCTGGTGTATGTTGCCGCGGGCTCGACTGCTCTGATTCCGCAGACCGTGGCAGGCGTGCGCACGATGGTGGTGACAAGCGATGCACAGGCTGTGGCACAGGGCTCGGCGCCGCTGGCGAATGCGGCGACCGGAGCGCTGCTATTGCCGGGGCAGGTGATTGACCATGCCGTAGAGATCAAGCGGCGAGTCGCACGTGGGCTGATGGAACGTACGACAGCAATCTTCGGCATCGGCGTGGGGCAAAGTCTAGACAATCCGCGAGAAGCTGCGCTGGTGTTGTATGTGGATCGGAGGCGCGCCGTGGGTGAGTTGCCGCAGACACTGAATGGGTTGCGCACGCGCGTAATTGTGATGGATCGGCTGCATGTGACGCGTTCGTATGCTACGCCGGGCAGTTTGCCGGATCGATGCACCGCGTCGCCTGTATCGCGCGTCCAATAGAGAGAATGAAGAACTCCGGATTGTTTTGCGGTGTGATCGCGCTTGCGCTTGGTGTGCTGACGCCATTGTTGAGTGCTGCTCCGGCAGAGCCGGTGGTTGGAGCGTATGTCTTTGTGCATGGACTTCTTGATCAGGCGCGCATCGATGCTCGGCGATTGACGCGGATCTACTACTCGTTTGCGCTGATCGAGGACGGTGTGATGGTGCCGGGCGCACCGGACGATTCTGCAAATCTGGCGCAGATATCTGTGCTGCGCAAGCAGAATACGAAGCTGCAGGTGATGGTATCTGTTGGCGGCTGGATGGGCGGTGCGGGGTTTTCCGATGCTGCACTGACGGCGGAGAACCGCGCGCGATTTGCGCAGAGTGCCGCAGAGTTTCTGGAGAAGTACGATCTGGACGGACTGGACATCGACTGGGAGTATCCGGGACAGGCGGGACCGGGCAATGTGTATCGCGCCGAAGACAAGCAGAACTTCACGCTGTTGCTAACGGAACTGCGCACACGGCTGGATGATGCGGGGCGGAGAATGCATCGGCATCTGCTGCTGACGATTGCAGCGGGCGCTGGTGCTGAGTACCTGGAGCACACGGAGATGGCGCAGGTAGCGCAGATCGTGGACCAGGTGAATCTGATGACGTATGACATGTGCGAGGCGGATGGCACAACGCCGAGCTGTCATCACACGGCGTTGTACGGTAATCCGGCGCACCCGCAACAGAACGCGGTGGACGAGAGTGTGCGCTTGATGGAAGAGGCGGGAGTGCCGGCGGCAAAGCTCGTCATCGGCGCGGCGTTTTACGGGCGGGTGTGGACGGATGTGGCGCCGGAGAATCACGGACTCTACCAACCAGGGAAACCGCCGACGAACTTTTACGGCAGCTACGACAATCTTCGAAACGTCGCGATTGGGTACGGCTTTACGCGCTACTGGGATGCGGCAGCAAAAGCGCCGTGGCTCTACAGCGAAGAACAGCGCACATTTGTTTCGTATGACGATCCGGAGTCGCTGGCGGCCAAGTGCGCTTATGTGCGGGAGAAGAAGCTTGCGGGCATCATGTTCTGGAGCTACTTCGACGATACTTCCGGCGAACTGCTGGGCGCGATTGACCGAGCGATGCATTCGCCCGCGCAATGACGGGCGCTGCAGGCTGATTTAGCGAAGCAGATCTTCGAGCGTTGTGCTCAGGTCGGTCTTCTCGTCGCGATACTTTACGATGACCGGAGCATAGAGGCTGAGTCCCCACTCGGCGCCTTTGCCGCGCGTGACGGCACGCGAGCCGGGAACGACGACGGCATTGGGTGGGACGATGAGCGGCGTTTCCGCTGTGGCCCGCAGCGTGGCGCCGTTGACGAGATCGAACACTGGTGTGCCGCGCGTGAGGATGGTTCCCGCAGCGAGCACAGCACCTGAGCGAACGATGGTGCCCTCGTAGACGCCGGAGTTGCCGCCGACAAGTACGTCATCTTCAAGAACGACAGGACTGGCGTTCACGGGCTCAAGCACGCCGCCGATCTGCGCTGCGGCGCTGAGATGGACACGTTTGCCGATCTGCGCGCAGGAGCCGACGAGAGCGTGCGAGTCGACCATGGTGCCTTCGTCGATGTAGGCGCCTACGTTAACGTACATGGGCGGCATGCACACAACCGAGCGCGCGAGAAAAGCTCCGGCGCGTACGGAAGAGCCGCCGGGCACGACGCGAATCGCATCCGATGCGGTGAAGGTACGGACGGGGTAGGTGTGCTTGTCGACGAAGGTGAGAGCGCCGGCGGATGAGTCCTGCAAGGCGCCGAGGCGGAAGCCGAGCAGGATGCCGCGCTTGACCCAGGCATTGACGCGCCAGCCGGTGGGAGCTGAAGAGTCGGGCGAGGCTGCGCGGGCTTCGCCGCTCTCAAGTGCGGCGCGCAGCGAAAGAAATGTATCCATAGCCGTGGCATCACCCACGGCCGCCTGGCCAGCGGCGAAGAAGCGCTCGACGGCGATTTCAAGTTCGTGAAGGCTCATTCCTTCCCGAGTGTATCAATCGTCGCCGTGCGGTGAAGCCGAGGAATGCGCGCCTTTGTGCCCGACATGCGGCGTCGCCAGTTTGGCTGGCTTCTGCAAGTCCACTCGAAAAGAGTCGTGGCCGACGGGTGTCATCCTGAGAGAAACGCAGAGACCGCGTGTGCGGCCACGGCATTGAGACTCAAGCCAGTCGGATAGTCGCGCATCGTAGATCTCGGGGCGATCGATCCAGAATGAGGGCTTCAACTCACAGTGGATGTGAAGGTGTCCTATGAGCAGTTCGATGCTCTGGTGTGAGCGAGGAAAATGCTTTTGGGCATTATCCAGTCCGATATTGAGTCCGACAAATCTGCCGTCTTTGGAAAGTGTTTCGACAATCATGGTTCGCACTCTCTCTCGGTTTGGAACAGTCCCAGTGCTTTGCCGACTCTCCGGAACTCGCAGAACCATGACAGCGAAAGAAGGACTTTGCGAGCCGATAAAGCGACGGGTTTTGCGACTCAAGATGGTGCGTTGATTGCATGTGAGTTGTCAAGCTGGGGAGAAGTACACGCTTTGGTTCGCACAAAGATCGCTAGCCGTCACTTGAAGCGGCGGACGTGTGACGTGCGCAGGCTCAAGCGGCAGGCGACGATGCAACCTGAACACGCGCCGCACTTTGGCGCGATGCAGTGGTCAGGCGAAAGATATTCTTACCGGCCGGGATAAGTGCCAGCGTTGCGGTGGAGCCACAACGAGTATGCAGATTTTTCGACTCAAGCCAGGCACAGAGGCGCGGGTCGTAGATCTCTGGATGGCCATTCCAGAAGTCAGGCGCCAGTTCGCACACAATCTGGACATGGTCCAGCTGCAGTTCGACATGGTGCAAGCCTGGAGTGAAGTAGCGCCGCACGTTGTGGAACCCCACATCAAGCCCCGTAACTCCGGGAGCCCTGCGTTGTGTTCTAACGACCATTGTTTTTCCTGCTTACTGTGGTTTGAACAGTTTAGGAAGGTCGATGGAGCAAAGATGACAGCAATTGAGAGTCAGGAGCAGACACGTTCAGAATCAGGAAATAGAAACCTGATGTAGGACCGAATTGAATTGATCGAGCACGAAGTTTTGCCTTTACTGAGCAAAACTGTGAGTTGTCTGTCGGAAAAGAGGGGCTTCCGATCACCTGGATAAAAAGCATTATGGCACAGGGATATCAGGGATTGATGAAGAGATCGTGGAGTTTTTCAAAAAGAGCACGAAACACGACGATCCAATGATGTTTTCGAAACCGTTTACAGAAATGCGGCCGTCGAAGGAATGCTGTTCTAGTTATAGGAACTTAGTGCGAGGAAAGCAGACATGACAGCGTGTCGACGACGGCCTCCTGCTGTTCGCGTGTAATGCGGGTAAAGAAGGGTAGCGCCAGTGCGCGTGCAGATATGGATTCTGTGATCGGCAGTGAGAGTTGTGCGCAGGGGTGCGTGCGCCAGGCGGGCTGGTGATGAATCGGCGGGAAATAGCGGCCTGCCGCGATTCCGTGCTCGGCGAGTTGAGCGACCAGGCGATCGCGGTCGATATGCAGGGGGAGGCGCACGGCGTAGACGAACCAGCTGAGCGCGCGATGGGCAACTTGCAGCGGAGGTAACTCGAGTTCGTCTAACTTACCTAGTAAATCGTTGTAATTTGCCGCTGCTCGGGCGCGCAGGGCGAGGATCTCCTCGAGTCGCTGGAGCTGTACGCGCCCAAGGGCGCAGGCAATGTCGGAGAGGCGGTAGTTGAAGCCCAGCTCGGCGTGGTCGAGCCAGCCGGCGGCAGCATCACGGCCCTGATTGCGCAGCAGGCGAAGGCGTGTGGCGAGCGCGGGATCGTTGACGAGCAGTGCGCCGCCCTCGCCGGTGGTGATTTGTTTGTTGGGATAGAAGCCGAGTGCGGCGAGGGAGCCGAAGCTACCGACGGGGCGGTTGTCGAAGCGTGCGCCGATGGCTTCGCAGGCGTCTTCGATCAGAAGGATACCGTGGCGTTGTGTGAGCTCAACGAAGGCATCCATCTGCGCCGGAATGCCGAAGGTGTGTACGACGATGAGGGCGCGTGTGCGCGGTGTGATGGCTTGCTCCGCGGCGATGGGGTCGAGGTTGAGCGTGGCTGCTTCGATCTCGGCGAAGACGGGGGTTGCGCCCACTTGCGCGACGACATTGGCAACGGCTACGAATGTGAACGAAGGCAGTATGACTTCGTCCCCGGGGCCGATGCCGAGGGCGACGAGCGCGAGGTGGAGCGCGGTGGTGCCGGAGCTGACGGCGACGGCGTCTGCGGTGTTGTGCGTACGAGCGAGCGCCCGCTCAAAGGCAACGAGCTCAGGGCCGAGGCTTAAGCGGCCGGAGCGCAGGACCGAGGTGACGGCTGCGATCTCGGCGTCTGTAATGTCCGGCGAGGAGAGCGGAATCATGCGTCCTCGCGGATTGGCGCCGGCGCTTTGATGAGCAGCCCTTCGAGCGGCACGGTTGCGAGTACCTCGGCGATGGTTTCGGATGCGGTGCCGTTGCCGTAGGGATTGGCCATGCCGCGGAGGGTGGTGCGGAACTCCGGCTCGAGCGCGCGATGGAGTTCGGTGAGGATTGCAGGCGAGTCAGCTGGTGAATCGAGGGTGTTCGCGGCGCGCTCGCGGCCCTGCTGGCGCATGCCGACGTTGACGACGGGCAGTGCGAAGGAAGCGGCTTCCATGATGCCGCTGGAAGAGTTGCCGATCATGGCATCGACCTGACCGAGCAGGCTCCAGTAGGTTACGGCGTCGAGATTGACGAAGATGTGGGTCGCGGGTCTGGTGGCGGCGAGCGTTCGTGTGCGCTCGATGAGCGCGAAACTGCCTGCGTCGGAGTTGGGATAGACGAAGATGAGTTGGCCCGGAGCCTGGGCGAGCGCGGCGAAGAGCGCGTCGGCCTCAGCATTGGTGTCGCGGAGGATCGTGACTGGATGCCACGCGGCAAGAATGGTTGGTGCTGTGAATGTCAGTCCGAGTTTGTGCTGAAGGCTGGCGCGATCGAGCAGTGTGGAGTGGCGAAGGTGATCGAGCGAGGGTGCTCCGGCGCGATGCACACGCCACGGTTCTTCGCCCATCGAAATAACGCGCTTGCGTGCGGTGTCATTCGACGTGAAATGAATGTGTGCGAGCTTGGTGAGTGCGTTGCGAACCTGATCGTCGATGGCGCCCTGGCTGACTTCGCCGCCCTCGATGTGCGCGAGGGGGATGCGCAGCGCAAGTGCGGCAGAAGCGGGCGCGAGCATCTCATAGCGGTCGGCGATGAGCAGAAGAATGTCCGGTCGCCATGCGGTGAGCGCATCGGCGAGGCTCAGGATGGCTACGCCGATGGTTTTTGCCATGCCTGTGTCGGTGTCAGAGCTGAGGAGGCACTCGATGCGTGCGCGAATCGGAAAGCCGTCGCGCTCGATCTCGCGGACGGTAGTGCCGAACTCCGGTGAGAGGTGCGGGCCGAGAACGAAGATGTCGAGTTCGACATCTTCTCGGCTAGCAAGTGCGCGGAGGGGCCAGTAGAGATGGCTGTAGTCGGCGCGCGAGGTGGTGACGACGCCGATGCGGCGCTTGCGGGCATCGATCATTGGGCGGCCTGCGAGGCGCGTGAGTCTGCGAGGGTACACAGGGCAGCGCTGGGCGTGAAGTCGGGAACGAGTTGGGCAATCAGGACGAGGGCAGTGCTGAGGTCGCGTGCGTGCAGTGCTGCGTGTAGTGTGTCGAGTGTGTCGTTTAGCTTGCGAGGTTGCGGCGAACTGATGGGGATGAGTCCATTGGGCTGCGCTTCATGGGGTGTCTCAGCGGACGACCAGAGCTGCTCGGCTTCTTTGTCGCCGTTGCGGAGATGCGAAAACTCGATGGCGACGGGCTCCGTTGGCGCGAGGGCGCGGGAAAGAAAGCGCGCGAAGTCTGCGATGTAATGCGACTGTTGCAGCGCTGCGGCGAAGAGCGCGGGGCCAGCGAGTGCGGCGGCGAGCAGAAGTCCGACTGCTTCGTCCATGGTGACGAAGAAGCGGCGCGCGGCGGGATTGGTGACGGTGAGAGGACGATGCGCACCGAGGTCTGCGGCGAAGAGCTCAGCCACGCTGTCGCGCGATGCGAGGACGTTGCCGAGCCGTAGCACGGTGCCGTGCGCGGCAAGCACGATCTGCTCGGCGACGCGCTTGGTGGTGCCCATGATGGAGGCGGGAGCCGCGGCCTTGTCTGTCGAGAGCAGAACGAGGTGCGCGTTGTGTGCGGCAGTGGCACAGGCCAGGGATCGCGTGCCGAAGACGTTGTTCGCGATGGCCGCGAGGGGATGTTCTTCGAGAAGTGGAACGTGCTTGAACGCGGCGGCGTGGAAGATAAGTTCGGGTGCATGGAGAGCGAAGAGTTCGTCGATGAGAGAACGGTCGCTAATGTCGCCGAGGACGAAAACTGTGTGCGATTGCGGAGCGTTTTTCGCGAACGCGTTTTGTAGCGCGAAGAGGTTGCCTTCGGAGGCTTCGAGAAGGACGAGGATCTTCGGCTCAAGCGTGGCGATGCGCAGGGCGAGCGCTGTGCCGATGGATCCGCCTGCGCCGGTGATCAAGATGCGTGAGCCGCGCAGCTTGTCGAGCGTTGCTGGTGGAGGGAAGGGCAGTTGCGGACGGGCGAGGAAGCTGTACCAGTCGATGGTTTCAAGCGAAGCGGTCACGGAGAAAGTATACAAACCTGTGACTGACGCGCGCTCATGGTGCGTCGGTGGGAAAGCCCTGCGTGCATGCGGCAACGCGGAACCATGCGATGCGGAGGTTTCCAGGATGCTCTTCGATGCAAGCTTGATCGCCGATGTCGAGCATCCGGTAAGTGGCCCAGGAAACACCCACCTTCTCGGCTTGGTCGCGCGGGCCCCACGGAGCAAGGGTGAGGGTGTAGGACGTGGAGCGGCCGTGCGATTCGTGTTTGCCGAGCACCTCGGTGCGGTAGGTGGCGGCGATACGGCTGTCGCCTACGGTGTCCGAAACTATGGACAAAGCAAAGGCGTAGAGGCAGGAGAACATC